>CALEOJ010000301.1 GCA_937910425.1 uncultured candidate division WPS-2 bacterium | reverse complement strand
CTCGCAGCGCCGTACCTGCGCGGCCGGGGCGGCGCGACGCCGGCGCCCGCGCCGGAACAGCCGCTCGAAGCGCTGACCGCGCGCGAGCGAGAGATCCTCGAGCTCCTCGCGGGCGGTCTCACCAACCGCGAGATCGCGCAGCGGCTCGTCCTCTCCGCGCGGACCGTCGAGACGCATGTCGCGCGCGTCACCGGAAAGCTCGGGGTGAACTCCCGGGCTCGCGCCGTCGCGCGCGCGGTCGCGCTCGGAATCGTCGCGCCGCCGGCCCCGATTCCATAAGCGAAGCCCCGGAAGCGCGTGAGCGAGGGGAATCCGGCCGCCGACGCGGGAGAAAGGACGCCGTGACCCCGCGGCGCTCCAAACCCCAGTTGTACCTCATCGTCGCCGCGATGGGCGTGGTGTTCGGAGATATCGGCACCAGCCCGCTCTACACGCTCAAGGTCTGTCTCGGGCTCGCCGGTTCCAAGGGCGGGCTCGCCGACGTGCTCGGCGTCTGCTCGCTGATCTTCTGGGTCCTCGTGGTCGTCGTGTGCGTCAAGTACGTGACGTTCATCATGCGCGTCGATCATGAAGGCGAAGGCGGGATCCTCGCCCTGCTCGCGCTCGCCTCGCCGCCGCGCCCCTTCGGCGTCACCATCAAGACGAGCGTTCTGACGCTGATCGTGGTCGTCGGCGGTTCGATGATGGTCGGCGACGGCGTGATCACGCCGGCGATCTCCGTCATCTCGGCGGTCGAAGGGATCGGTATCGTCTCGTCGGCGTTCGAGCCGTACGTCGTGCCGATCTCGCTGGTGGTCATCATCGGGCTGTTCGCGCTGCAGCGCAACGGCACGGAGCGGGTCGGTATCCTGTTCGGCCCGGTGATGCTGGTGTGGTTCTTGGTCATCGCCTTCTTCGGCGCGCAAGCGATCTTCTTGCACCCCGAGGTCATGCACGCGCTCGATCCGCGCTTCGCGGTACACTTCCTGTTCCACGGCGGCCTGGGGGGTGTTGTGATCCTCGGCGGCGTCGTCCTCGCGGTCACCGGCGTCGAGGCGATGTACGCCGATCTCTCGCACTTCGGGCGCGGTCCGATCGTGACGGGCTGGTACACGCTCGTCTTCCCGGCGCTCGTGCTGAACTATTTCGGACAAGGCGCGAACCTGGTCGCACACCCCAGCGCACTCGCGAGCCCGTTCTATGCGCTCGCGCCTTCGTGGGCGCTGATCCCGATGGTCGTGCTCGCGACCGGCGCGACGGTGATCGCGTCTCAGGCGCTGATCTCCGGCACGTTCACGCTGATCGAGCAGGCGATCGCGCTCAGCCTCGCGCCGCGCGTCCTGGTGAAGCACACCTCCGACCGGTACAAGGGCCAGGTGTACGTCCCGTCGGTCAACCTGTGGCTCGCGATCGGCTGCGGGATGCTGGTCCTCGCGTTCGGCTCCAGCGAGCGGCTGGCATCCGTGTACGGCGTCGCGATCTCGTTCACGATGATGTGCACGTCGCTGACCTACTACGTCGTGATCTCCAAGGTGCTGGGCTGGAACCGCGTCGCGTCGCTCGCGCTCGTCACGCTGTTCGTCCTTGTCGACGGCAGCCTCGCCATCGCGTCGCTGCCGAAGATCCTGCACGGCGGCTTGATCCCGCTGGGGATCAGCGCGACGCTTGTGCTGATGAGCACGACCTGGCTTGAAGGGCGGCGCGCGCTCGCGCGCGCGCTCGCCGAGCAGCAGATCCCGATCGAGGACGTGCTCGAGAAGCTGCCGGCCGGCGTGGGTGAACGAGGAACGATGGTGTTCTTGACCCCTGATCCGCGCGGCGTCCCGTTCCTCGCCCGGCACCGCTGGATTCGCGAGCGCGCGCAAGAGGAGCGCATCGTCGTGCTCAACATCGCGCGTGCCACGACACCGTATCTGACCCACGCTGAGCGCGTCACCGTCGAACGGCTCTCGCTGCGGCTGATCCGCGTCGTCGCACGATTCGGATACATGGAAGCACCGCGGATCGATCCGATCTTCCGTGCCTGCGACGCGTTCGGCCTGCAGCTCGATCGCGACGACACCTCGTTCTTCTACGCCGATCCGAAGATCGAGGCGGCGCCGGAACACGGCATGGTCGGCTGGCGCCGGGAACTGTTCAGCGCCCTCCAGCGCAACGCGCGGCCGCTGCCGGACGACTTGCGGATCACGGCCGAACGGCGGGTCGAACTCGGCGTCACCGTCGAGATATGATCGGAACGCGGCCGGCCGAACCCGGACCGGCGCCTCTCGCCCCGCTGGCACTCGCCGCGCTGGGCGTCGTCTTCGGCGACATCGGAACGAGCCCGCTCTACGCGTTCAAGCAGTGCTTCACCACCGGGCGCGGGTTCACACCGAGCGCGGAGCACGTGCTCGGGATACTCTCGCTGATCACCTGGGCGCTGATCCTGGTCGTGTGCGTGAAGTACGCGACGATCGTGCTGCGCGCCGACAACGAGGGCGAGGGCGGCACCCTCGCGCTGCTGGCGCAGCTCCGTCCGAGCAGCCGGGTCGGTATCCCGGCTCCGGTGACGTTCGTCGTGTACATGCTGCTCTTCGCCGCGGGGATGGTCTTCGGCGACGGCGTGATCACGCCGGCGATCTCGGTGCTCTCCGCGGTCGAAGGGATCGGCGTCGCGACGAGCGCGGCGCACCCGTTCATCGTCCCGATCACGGTCGGGATCCTGGTCGGATTGTTTCTCGTGCAGTCACGCGGCGCGGGGCGCATCGGCACGGTCTTCGGGCCGGTCATGGTGCTGTGGTTCGTCGCAATGGGGATCGGCGGCGTCGTCGCGCTCGCGCGCGATCCGCGCGTGCTGGTCGCGCTCAACCCGTTCTACGCGCTGAGCTTCATGGTGCACAACGGCGTCGCGGCGATCCTCGTGCTGGGCGCGGTCGTGCTCTGCGTCACCGGCGTCGAGGCGATGTTCGCCGACCTGGCGCATTTCGGGCGGCGTGCGATCCGGCTCGCCTGGTACGGCGCGGTGTTCCCGGCGCTGCTGCTCAACTACTACGGCCAGGGCGCGCAGACGCTGGTCGATCCGCGCGTGCTGGAGAACCCGTTCTACGCGCTCTACCCCGGCTGGGTGCTCATCCCGATGGTGATCTTGGCGACGATGGCGACGGTGATCGCCTCGCAAGCGCTGATCTCCGGCGCGTTCTCGCTGACGCAGCAGGCGGTGCAGCTCGGCTACCTGCCACGCCTCACGGTCGTGCACACCTCGCATGCGGTCGAAGGGCAGATCTACATGCCGTTCGTCAACTACGCGCTCGCGATCGCGTGCCTGGCGCTGGTGCTCGTCTTCGGCAGCGCCGACCGGCTCGGCGCGGCGTACGGATTGGCGGTGACGGTGACGATGCTCGCCGACTCGCTGGTCATCGGCTGGGTGCTGCGCGGCCGCTTCAAATGGTCGGTGGCGCAGACCGTCGCGCTGGTCGGGCTGTTCCTGATCGTCGACCTCGCGTTCCTGATCGGCAACCTGCCGAAGTTCGCCGAGGGCGGCTACGTGCCGGTCGGGATCGCGCTGGTCGTGTTCACGCTCTTCACGACCTGGGTCGCCGGCCGGCGGCGCCTCGCGATCGCGCTTTCGAAGCTCTCGACGCCGGTCGCGGAGTTCGTCAAAGAAATCTCCGGCCGTCCCGCGACGCTCGCCGATGGGACGGCGATCTTCCTCACGCCGCACCCGGAAGGGATCCCGTTCATCCTGCAGCACCACTGGCTGCGCACGCGGATGCTGCGCGAGGAGGTCGTGCTGCTCACGATCGTCAACACGCGGCGCCCGTACGTCGACCCCGCGAACCGGGTGCGCATCGAGCAGATCGTCCCGCGGCTCACGCGGGTCACCGCATACTACGGGTTCATGGAAACCCCGAACGTGGGCGAGATCCTCTCGCGCTGCAGGCCTCAGCTGCCGAAGGAGATCGACCTCGATGACGCCGACTTCTTCCTCGCCCGGCCGCGCATCGTCAAGCGCACCGACCGCCGCAAGTTCCCGAAATGGCGCCGCTGGCTGCTGGCGTACATGATGCGCAATGCCAAGCCGCTCACCGACTCGCTCGGGATCCCGCCCGACCGCATCATCGAGTTCGGCGTCGCATTACGAGTGTAGCCGCGAGTGCTTCAGCCAGCCCGCGCTCGGAGGAGAATCATCGACACGACAGTGCTCTATCGGCCGGTCGGCCCGCGTGAACTCGAACTGGTCCGTGATTCCGGCTGGACTCGCTTCCCGCCGCGGCTGCCCGAGCAGCCGATCTTCTATCCCGTCGAGAACGAGCAGTACGCTCGGCAAGTCGCGGGAGAAGCGTTCAACGACCACATCGTGGGCCTCATCGAGGTCATCGCTTCCTACGGGGCGGAGAACGTACCATGACGGTTGTCGACGTCGTGCTGCGCGCGGGCGCGATCAACGGCGAGTGCCCGACCTGGTCCGCGTCGGAAGCTGTGCTTTACTGGTGCGACACGTTCGCCAACCGGCTGCATCGCTTCGACCCGCAGACCGGCGCGGACACGAGTTGGGAGATGCCGGCGACGACCGGCTCGTTCGCGCTCGGCTCCGGCGATCACACGCTGGTCGCGCTGCGCACGGGGATCTACCGCTTCGACCGCGGTACCGCGGCGCTGCAGCCGTTCGCAGCGGCTCCGTTCGACCCGCGCCGGTTCTTCTGGAACGATGGGAAAACCGATCCGCGCGGCCGGTTCTGGGTCGGTCCGGCGTACTTTCCGCTCGCAGGCCGGGGCGAGGGTCCCAAGAGCGAGGCGCTGCACCGCGTCGAACCGGGCGGGATGCAGCGGGCGAGCTCGGCGCCGGTGCGGATCTCGAACGGACTCGCCTGGAGCGCGGACGGCCGCACGATGTACCACGCCGATACGGCGGCCTGGGATGTGTACGCGTACGACGTGCTCGACGCCGACGCCGGCACGCTCGGCGCGCGGCGCGTCTTCGCCCGGGTCGAGGTCGAGCGCGGCGGCCCCGACGGCGCGGCGACCGATACCGACGGCTGTTATTGGTGCGCCGCCTACAACGGCTCGAAGGTCGTGCGCTTCACGCCGGACGGCCGCGTCGAGCGCGAGGTGCCCGTGCCGGTCCCCTACGTGACGATGGTCGGGTTCGGCGGCGCCGATCTGCGCACGGCGTACGTCACCACCGCCTCGGCGACGCTCGGCGGGGAACGCGCCGGCGACGCGCTGGCGGGTGCGCTGTTCGCGTTCGAGGCGCCGGCGCCGGGCGTCGCGATCCCGCTGCTCGATGAGCGGTACTTCGCATGATCATCACGATCTCGCGCGTCTACGGCGCGGCAGCGCAGGCCGTCTCGCGCGCGCTCGCAGAGACCCTGGGCTACCGTCTCGTCGACGAAGAGCTGCCGGTCGTCGCGGCGAGCCGGCTC
>CALEOJ010000300.1 GCA_937910425.1 uncultured candidate division WPS-2 bacterium | reverse complement strand
GGGAGCGACGTCGATCCGCGCGTGCGCACCGCCGCCGAGCGCGCCGCCGTATGGCTCGAGCGGCGCGACCCGCGCGCGACGGCGGTGCGAGCGCGCGTTCTGCGCGCGTTTCTCGACGAGGGGATCGCCGAGAGCGACCTCGCCGGGACGACTGGGTACGGTTACGACGACGCGGCGCGCGAGCGCTACGAGTCGCTGCTCGCACGCGTGTTTCGCGCGGAGCGCGTCCTGGCGCGGCTCTCGATCGTCAGCGGCACGCACGCGATCGTGGCCGGGCTCGATGCGCTGGTGCCGAGCGGTGCGATGCTGCTGGCGGCAAACGGTGCGCCGTACGATACGCTGCGGCATGCGATCGCGACCGCGCCGTACGCGCTCGTTACGCGCGGCGTGCGTTACGCCGAGGTTCCGCGCACGGCGGCCGGCGAGACCGATCTGGGTGCGCTGACCCAGACGGTCCGGCGCGAACGCCCGGCGGTCGTCTTCGTGCAGCGCTCGCGCGGCTACGCGGTTCGCCGATCGCTCTCGGTCGCTGCGATCGGCGCGATCGCGAGCGCCGTGCACGACGCCTGCGGCGAGACGATCGTGTTCGTCGACAACTGCTACGGCGAGCTCGTCGAAGAGCGCGAGCCGCTCGAGGTCGGGGCCGACGCGATCGCAGGTTCGCTGATCAAGAACGTCGGCGGCGGCTTGGCGCCGGCCGGCGCGTACGTCGCGGGCCGTGCCGATCTGGTCGAACGGATCGCGGCCCGCGTCTTCGCGCCCGGGGTCGGCGCCGGGCTCGGGCCGACCCTCGGCTTCGGCCGCGCGCTCGTGCAGGGGCTCTTTTACGCGCCGCTGGTCGTCGCTGAGGCGCTGCGTGGGCTCGACTTCGCCGCTGCCCTGTTCGCCGAGCTGGGCTTCGGCGTCGACCCCGAGCCCGGCGCCGAGCGCACCGACATCGTCCAGGCGATCCGGCTCGGCTCGCCGGAACGGCTGATCGCGTTCGCGCGCGGGCTGCAGCGCGCGCTGCCGGTCAACGCACGCTTCGCGCCGGAGCCCGGGCCGGTACCGGGCTACGTCGACCCCGTCATCATGTCGAGCGGCGCGTTCATCAGCGGGGCGACGATCGAGCTGTCGTGCGACGCGCCGCTGCGCGCGCCGTTCGAGGTCTACCTCCAAGGCGGCGTCATCGCGGAGCACGCCGCGCTCGGCGCTATGCTGGCTGCGACGGCGGTGCTGCGGGCCTGAGCTACTCGGCCTCCGCTTCGGCCGCGTCTTCGCCCATGAAGCCGTAGAAGTAGTAGATCGAGCCGTCGTCGGTCTCGATCGAGATGCGCGTCTCCTCGAGCTGCGCCGAGACGATGCGGCGTCCGACCATGCCGCCGAGCAGCTCCTGGGCTTGCATGAACTCAGCGGCGCGCAGCGCTTCGGAGTCGATCTCGAGGAGTGGGTGGTCGTCTTTCACGCGATACGTGCTTCCTGTGGAGAGGACCGGCCGTCCGGGCCGCGCGAAGGCGGTCCGGTCATGTATGTCCTCGAGGTGATGAGCGGCCCGCTCGACGGTAAGACGTGGGCGTTCGAGCAGGAGATCACCATCGGCCGTGACGACGCGGTGGCAACCGCATGTATCACGATCGACCGGTATATTTCACGAAAACACGCGCGACTCTTCCAGGAAGAGGACGGTCGATTACGATTAGCCGATCTGGCCAGCCGCAACGGCACGCGGGTCGGCGGGCGCACGCTCGGCGAGCCCGAGCCGATCGGCTTCGGGGAGCCGTTCATCATCGGCCGCACGACCCTGCGCGTGGTCCGGCCATAGCCAGGTGGAGATCGTCAGGACTCCGGCGGAGGTCCGCGCTGCGCTCGCCGCGGCCGACCGCCCGCTCGGGCTGGTTCCCACGATGGGCGCGCTCCACGGCGGGCACCTCGCCCTGGTCCGCCGCGCGCGCGAGGAGTGCCGCACGGTGACCGTGTCGATTTTCGTGAACCCCCTGCAGTTCGGTCCGAACGAGGACTACGACCGCTACCCGCGCGCCTTCGAAGGCGACGTCGCGGCGCTGCGCGAGGCCGGGGTCGATCTCGTCTACGCCCCCGACGCCGCGACGATGTACCCGCCCGGGTTTGCGACCGCCGTGGACCCGGGCCCGGTCGGAGCCGTCTACGAGGGCGCGTTGCGCCCCGGGCACTTTCGCGGCGTCGCGACGGTCTGCACGAAGCTCTTCGCGACGGTCGGCGCCGACCGTGCCTACTTCGGCGCCAAGGATGCCCAGCAGGTCGCGGTGCTGCGCCGGGTGCTCGCCGATCTGGATCTTCCGGTCGAACTCGTCGTCTGCCCGACGGTGCGGGAGCCGGACGGGCTCGCGCTCTCGAGCCGCAACGTCTACCTCGATCCCGAGCAGCGCGCCTCGGCGCCTTCGCTCCACCGCGCGCTCGAAGCGATCGCTGCCGCCGTTCGCGACGGTGAGGCCGATCGCGATCACGCCCTCGCGCGCGGCCGGGCGGAACTGTCGGCGCCGCTGCGGGAAGCCTACCTCGACGTCGTCGATCCGGCGACGTTCGTCACCGTGGCGCAGGTGCGTCCGCCGGCGCTCGCCATCGCGAGCGCGTGGGCCGGCACGACGCGCTTGATCGACAACGAGCCGATCGAGGTGACACCGTGACGGGGAAACGCGTGCTGCTCGGCGTCACCGGCGGGATCGCAGCGTACAAAGCGGCTGCGCTCGCGAGCCGGCTGGTGCAAGCCGGAGCGATCCTCGACGTCGTTCTCACCGCCGATGCGCTGCGCTTCGTCGGCGCCGCCACGTTCGCGGCGCTCGCCCGCAGACCGGTCCACACCTCGCTGTGGGAACGCGTCGAGGAGATTCCGCACATCACCCTGGCGCGCGAAGCCGATGTCGTCGCCATCGTCCCCGCGACCGCGAACACGATCGCAAAACTGGCGCTGGGAATCGCCGACGATCTGCTCACCAACGTCGTGCTCGCCACCCGCGCGCCGCTGGTCGTCGCTCCCGCGATGAACACGGCGATGCTGGAACACGTTGCGACGCGCGCGCACCTTTCGACTTTGCGCGCCCGGGGTGCGGCGATCGTCGAGCCCGAGATCGGTTTTCTCGCCGAGCGCGAACACGGCGCCGGCCGGCTCGCCGGCGAGGACGCGCTCGTCGCCGCGATCGAGGAGGCACTGCGCCGCACGAACGATCTCGCCGGCGAACGCGTGCTGATCACCGCCGGGCCGACGCGCGAGCCGATCGATCCGGTGCGCTT
>CALEOJ010000299.1 GCA_937910425.1 uncultured candidate division WPS-2 bacterium | reverse complement strand
ACGGCTCCCTCGCCCGCCACGCTGCTCTCGACTCCCAAGCCCGGCGCTTCCGGTAGCCCCGCGCCCGGTGCGTCCGGCGGCCCCGTCCCCGGCGTGAGCGGCGTTCCCACCGCGGCGCCGACCTTGCCGCCGCATCGGATCGTGTTCGCCGGCACCGCGACGCCGCTGAAGCTGGTCGCGAACCGCCCGGCGATCTTCGCGCTCTACGCGTTGCCGCATCCATCGTCGACACCGGTTCCGAAGGCGTCGGTCGTCCCGGCCGCTTCGGGCGCTTCGACGTCATCGCCCGCGGCGGCGTCACCGGCCCGGACGCCGACGCCGTTACCTGCAGCACCGGACAAGACGCCGTAACGCCGCCCGCCTTTTTCGCCGAGAGCGGCCGGGCAAGCGCCGCGCGTACAAACGAATCCGTTGGGCAACACCGCCGACATGAAACAGGACGCCATCGCCCTTCTCAAGGCGGATCACAAGAAAGTCAAAGAGTTCGACGAAAACGAGCTGGTCGAGCTCGGTCAGCGTTTGCCCAAGCTGAAGGCGCAGCTGCAAGAAGTGCCCGTCAAGGCCTGACGCGCTCGCGAATCACGCGACCTTTTCGACGACGTCTTCGGTCGCGTCCGCGACGAGCACGATCTTGCCGCGGACGTGACCGCGTTCGAGCCGGCGATGCGCTTCGGCCGCGTCGTCGAGCGAATACATCGCCGCGATCGGTACCTCGATCGGCTGCTCGTCGATCAGGGCGTTGAGGCGGGCGAAGGCCGCCGGATTCGGTACGCCGTCGAACGCGGTGGCGGCGACGCCGGCGGGGATCGGTACGCCGTTCGGATACGCGATCCGGCCGCTGTCACGCAGTGCGGCGATGCAGCGTTCGAGCGCCGGCCCGCCGGTGAGCGCGAGCAGGCCGTCCACGCCCTCGGGCGCGAGACGGCGCGCGATCGTGAGGACGTCGTCGTGATGCGTGTCGATCGCGTCGTCGACGCCGAGGCTCCGAAGTAATTCGCGCCCCTCTCCGCCGTTCGCGGTCGCGAGAACGCGCGCGCCGCGGCGCTTCGCGAACTGCACCGCCATCGTGCCGACGCCGCCCGTCGCGCCGTGTACCAGGATCGTCTGGCCGTCGCGGACGTTCAGCGCGTCGTCGATCCCGGCGAGTGCCGTCAGCGCCGTCACCCCGATCCCGCCCGCTTCGCGAAAGTCGAGCGACGCCGGCATCGGCGCGACGTGCTCGGCGCTCAGCACGACGTACTCGGCGTAGAACCCGCCCTTCGCGTCCCCGAACGCGTACCCGTAGACCGCGTCGCCGAGCTGCAGCCCGCGCACGCCGTCGCCGAGCGCCGCGATCGTGCCGGAGCCGTCGGCGCCCAGGACCATCGGAAATCGTTCGTGGCCGTCGGCCCACTCGCCGCGGCGCGCCTTTGCATCCCAGACGCCGACGCCGGCGGTGTCGACGCGGATCAGGACTTCGTGCGACTCGACGGCCGGGACGCGGAGATCGTGGACGACGAGCTTCTCCGGCCCGCCGAACGCATCGATCGCGACGGCACGCATCGTGGCCGGGATAGGCCCGTCCGCCCTCATGCGCGACGAGACCGGCGAGGACCGGGGCTCGGTTGCGTTAGCGGCTGGGGTGGCCCGCCGCTCTGCGCGCTACTTCGCGGGATCGGGTGTCGGCACCGTCGCTGCTGTCGCCGTTGCCGTTGCCGCTTGCGCGGCGATGCCGGGAGCCGGTGCCGGGCTCGACGCCGCGTCGATCGCGGCCGCCGTCGCCGGCAGAACCTCGTTCTCGCTGCCGAGCCACTG
>CALEOJ010000298.1 GCA_937910425.1 uncultured candidate division WPS-2 bacterium | reverse complement strand
GAGGTGACGCCGACGACGCTCGCGCCGCCGTCGTGTTCCGGTACCGCCGAACCGTCGAGCGCGCCAGACGCGATCGGCTGGCTGCAGTGCAACCGCAATGTCGCCGAGTCACGCGCCTCGCTGCACGTCGCGGTGCGCGTTTCCGACCCGGCCGGCACGACGCTGGCGCAGCGCGATCAATACGTCACGCTCCGGCTTTTCGGCGAGCCGCCGTACAGTGCGGTCGTCGGGCGCAAGGACGCCGGTGCCGGCGATCCCGCGAGCGCGGACGCGCTCGAAGTACCCGCCCACGAAGGCGACGTCGGCGGGGATACGCTCAGCGGTTCGCCGCCGGTTCCCGCAGCGAGTCCGTGGCCGGCCGGCGGCACGCTGATTCACGTGCGCTACGAGTGTCACGACGGCGCCGGCTCGTGCGCGAACGCCGCGCCTCCCGACCCCGACGCGGACGTACGCGCAGGCGCGCGCTGGTCGAACGGAAATCGCCCGGCGCCGTGACCCTTCGCGTCACCCTGAGCTTGTCGAATGTCAGCGGCGGCCGGCCCAGGCCGTGCGAAGAAACGCCGTCCGGTTCAGCTCGGTGTGCGCAGCGCAGGGCGTGAGATCGCACATTCCTGCTTTCTCGCGCGCGGCGCAACCGCAGCGCCAAACGTGATCGTCGGAGTTCGGTATACCGCTGCCCTGGTAGTGGAACGTGCGCGCCGGAGCCCCGAGCACCGCACGCAGCGTTGCGGAGGGGTGCTGGTGAAGAAGCACGAGATCAGCGTAGAACAACGCTCCCGTGCTGACAACCCGGCGGAATCATTCCTTACGAAGCGTCAACCCGCGTTGACGCGTCAACGCGCGCTCAGTGCGCGACGGGGCTGAGAAACGACGCGAGCGCCGCGTCCACGGCCTCCGCTTCCTCTTCGTGCGGCAGCAGACCGCTCTCGGCGAACGTCGCGATGCGGGCGTCGCGTGCGAGCCGCAGAAACTCGTCGGCATCCGCGCGAGGCGTCGTCGACGGCGCTTTCTCACCCCACAGCACCTGGAGCGGGACTTCGAGGAACGGCAGATCGCGAGCGATCTCGCAGTCGAGCGCGCCCCCGGCCCGCGCGGCCGGAACGTATCGCGCGCCGGGCTGGTGGGTCACGGCGTAGTAGTGGTCGACGACCTGCGGCGTACAGTGCGAAGGATCGCCATAGACGCGATGTTCCAGGAACCAGCGTAACGATGCGCGCGACGCGAGCGCGTTGAACGCGGCTTCGCCGATCAGCGGCGAGCGAAACAGCGCGGTGATCGCGGCGCCCGGGCGGCCGGGTCCCTTATCGAACGTACCGGCGAGCCCGGCCGGGCAGATCGCGGCCAGCTGCGTGATGCGGCCGGGAGCGCGGCTGGCCGCGCGGATCGCGAAGGCTGCGCCGAGCGAAGAGGCGACGATCGCGGCAGGTTCGCCGCCCAGCGCATCGAGCGCGTCGACGATTTGCTCCACGAACAGCTCGGTGCAGTAGGCGAGCTTCGGCTTCTCCGAGAGTCCGCAGCCGAGGAGATCGAACGCGACGACCCGATGGCGCCGGGCGAGCAGCGGGAACAGCTTGCGGAACTCGTAGGACGAGGCGCCGGTGGAGACGCCGTGCACGAGGACGACCAGCGATCCCGAGCCGGCCTCGGTGGCGAAGATCTCGCGGCCTCGCCAACTCCACGCCCGGGGCGTCCCACCCAGCGCGTTCGTCGGCAGCGGGGCGTTGCTGAGCGCGCGGTTCGTCGCGGCGATCGCGCCGGTCACGCCGGCGCCGGCAAGGAGCGGTCGAAGGAGTCTCTTCACGGTGTCCTGAGGGTGGAACGGCGGCGGACGCAGCTTTGTTTCGAGGTACCCACAAGGACCGCACGGGACCCCCGTCGCAAGCGCCGCTCGTGGTCGCCCGCGTTCTTGGCGCACTCGCCCTGCTCGCCGCGCTGGGTTTCCCCGTGCAAGCGGCGCCGTGCGGCGTCGTCCCGGTCGGCCACGCCATCTATTTGAAGTCGGGCGAGCTGGACCCCGACGTGTTCGTGTGGGACACGAAGCAGCGCGTTGTCGACTACGCCGGCGGCAACTGGGGAGACAGCCACGAGGTCGTCGTCCACACGCTCCTCGCCAAGCCCGGTACGCGGGCGGTGGTCGTCCAGTGTTATCCCGGCATCGTGCGGACGAAGTCGGGCGATGCGCGCGACGCGATCGGGATCCGAATGACGAACGGGCCGAGCAAAGGCCGCTACGGCTGGGTCACCTCCGAGGACGTGCACGAGATCGCGAAGCGTTAACGCGCGCTTGCTCGCGAAGCTTCCGCGCGCTGCGTTCGCCATTTGTCGAGTGATTCGACGGTGCGGTGGTTCCGAATGGCGTGCGACATTCATCGACATGCTCCGCACGTCCGACGGATTGTAGAGCACGATCACCAAAACGTTTGTCAAATCCCCAATGGCGAGCGTCCGCAGGCCACCTAGAATGAGCACGTGGACAAGATCAGCGCCGGCGATACCGCCTGGGTATTGGCCTCGGCAGCCCTCGTCATGCCGATGACGACGAGGCTCGGTTTCTTTTGTGCGCACCTTCGTTAGGAGGAGGTTTGAAAACACTAATCGTGGCCTTGACAGCCGCATGCGTCCTCAGCGCCGTACCGGCCCTGGCGCAGACGAATCCATCTCCGGCGCCCGTCGCCGCACCGAGCGCAGCCGCGTCGCCGGCCGCATCACCGTCGCCGTCGCCGTCGCCGTCGCCGCGCCCGTGGCAGGCCTCGGGGTTCGCGGCGGCGTCGTACAACGCTTCGTCGCTCGGGCCGGGAACGGCCGGGTTCTCGTTCGCCAACGGCGGAGCCTCACGCGTCTTCGACACGATCAGCCGCCAGCCGATGCTCAACGCGATCAACGTGCAGCTCCAGAAGAACGGTCCGTTCTTCGGTAAGCTCGAGCTGACTGCGGGAACCAACGCGAACGTGATCGCGTCCTATCCGTACGCCAACAACCCGAACCCGTTGCAGACGGCGTTCGACATCACGCAGGCCTACGTCGGCTATACCAGCGGCGCGTTCGCGCTGCAAGCCGGCAAGTTCGAGACGCTCGCCGGGGCGGAGGTCATCGAAGATCCCGCCAACGCGAACATCTCGCGCTCGATCCTGTTCGGCTACGCCGTGCCGTTCACGCATACCGGGGCGCGCCTGACCTATACCGCAAGCTCGCTGTTCACGGCGATCGCCGGCGTGAACAACGGGTGGGACAACCTCAAAGGTCCGGGCGGTCCGAGAACCGCCGAGCTGGGCCTTGCCTACAACGGCAGCGTCCTGTCGGTAACGGCGCAAGGGTACTTCGGAATGGAGCGGTTCTCGAACAGCATGTGGTCGGCGACCGGCGACTCGCCGGCCGGACACCGCGCGCTGGTCGATGTCGTCGGGACCTATAAGGTGACGCCGAAGTTCACTCTCGTCGGCAACTTCGACAGCGGCCGCCAGACCGCGGCGCCGCTCGTCGATTCGAACGGCGCGCCGGTGCTGATCCCCGGCGGCCTCGGTATCGCCACGTGGAACGGCTTCGCCGGCTACGCGACGTATCAGCTCACCGACAAGCTCTCGGCGACGGTACGCGGCGAGACGTTCAACGATCACGGCGGCTACCGCACCGGGTACGATCAGCAGTGGCGAGAGGGTACGCTGACGCTCGCGTACGCGCCCTCGGCACCGCTCGTCTTCCGCATCGAGGGACGCACGGATTCCTCGAATCACCAGGTCTGGGCCGATTCGATCGGCGCGCTGCACGGCACGATGCAGAGCATCGCAGCGCAAGTGCTGGTGAAGTTCTAACTACGCCGGGGTGACGTTACGGTGAAACGCCAGCCCTTCGGGGCGGCGTTCCACCGTGACGACGACGCCGAACGCGCGCTCGATGTTCTGCGAGGTCAGCGCGTGTTCGGGTGTCCCGTCGGCGATCACCTGCTCGCAGCCGAGCACGACGACGCGGTCGGCGAAGGCCGCCGCCTCCTCGAGCTGGTGCAGCACCGCGACGACCAGTGCGCCGCCGGCGGCGAGCTCGCGTACCAGCTGCAGCGTCTCGACCGAGGCTTTCAGATCCAAGTGTGAGGTCGGCTCGTCGAGGAGCACGACGCCCGCGCGCTGCGCGATCGCCAGCGCGATCCACACCCGTTGGCGTTCGCCGGCCGAGAGTGTCCCGAGCTCGCGGTCGCGGAACGCGCTCACCCCGGTGCGCGCCAGCGCGCCGTCGACGGCGGCGGCATCCTCGGCGGTCGCCTCCCACTCCCACCAGCGGTGGTGCGGGAATCGTGCCGAGGCGACGGCGTCGCCGACGGTCAGTGCCGCGAGCACCGGCTCGCTCGGATCGACCAGCGCGATGCGGCGGGCCC
>CALEOJ010000297.1 GCA_937910425.1 uncultured candidate division WPS-2 bacterium | reverse complement strand
ATAAGGCGCGCTCGCGCGAGCTGGGCGGCGGCGGTCGACGACGTGCGGACGCGCTTCCGGCGCATCGACGGCGTGGTGAACAGCGCCGGGATCTTTCTCATCGGCGACATCGAGACGATCTCCGACGAAGACTGGCGGCGCACCCACGCGGTCAACCTCGACGGCGTGTTCTACGGTTGCCGCCACGCCGTGCGCGCGATGAAGCACCACGGCGGCTCGATCGTGAACATGTCGTCGGTCAGCGGGCTCGTCGGCGGGCACAACGTCCTCGCGTACAACTCCTCGAAGGGCGCCGTCCGGCTGCTGAGCAAGTCGGTCGCGCTGCACTGCGCGCGCAAAGGCTACAAGATCCGCTGCAATTCGGTGCATCCGACGTTCGTCGACACGCCGATGTTCCGCGACACCCTCGAGCACGCGCGCGAGCCGGAACGCATCCGCGCGGCGCTCTTGGCACAGGTCCCCCTGGGTCGTCCGGCCGAAGCGAACGAGATCGCCGACCTGATCGTCTACCTCTTGTCGGACGAGTCCGCGTTCGTCACCGGCGCCGAGATGGTGATCGACGGCGGCCTCACCGCGCAATAGGGTTAGCGCAGGCTCGGCGGATTTATCTGTGAGAAACGAAAGCGTAGCGTACCGTCGTTGAGGTAATCGATGTCGAGATGCACGTTTCCGCGATCGAGCGTGAGCTGCTCGTGGTAATTGCGATCGATGCGGCGCGAGTATTCGAACACCGTTCCGCGCGTATTCGTTCGCACAACGTTAACGACATACGGCTGTCCGGACGCCGCGCCTTCAGAATAGAACGATAAACGGTCACCGTTCGTGTAGTCGATCGTCGCGCATAAATCTGCGTCACCGCAGTGATCGTAAACTTTTGCGATCGAGCCGTCGCTGAGCGTCGCGTTCGTAAGCGGAACCGGAGCGGCTCCGAGCGTAACGACGAGAAGTATTGCGCACAGGGCTGCCAGCGCGATACCAGATTGTTTCATCTGAGCACCTTCCTGAAAACACTGACCGATCATTAGGCTAGACCGCGTTGTTCACAGGACGCTGAGATGAACGATGGCGATGAAACGGCTCCGCCGAGATGTGGATGTATCTATGCGATACGCCGTGCGAGACCGCCGATCCACCGGTAGAACCAAATCACAGTGGCGATGAATGCGATCATGCCGAGAATCTCCGCGCCCAGTTGGAAGCTGTCGCCGACCAGCGCCAGCGGTGCGGGTTTGTTGCTGCCGTAGATGATCCCGGCGAGGATCACGCCGAACAAGCTCTCGCCGACGATCAAGCCCGATGCGAGCAGGACACCCAGGCGCTTCGCGACGTCCGCGTTCGGCCGGCGCTCGACCCAATTGTTGTACGCCTTCCCCGCGAATGCGCCGATGACGACCATGAACGTGACGGACATCGGCAAGTAGATGCCCAGCGCCACCGCGAGCGGCGGAAATTGCCGTCGCGATGTCCGGCGCAATACCTCGTCGATCGCAACGATGACGATGCCGATCAGCGCTCCGATTCCGATCAAGCCCCAGTTGATCTGGCCGGTGATTACGCCGTTGGCCAGCGCTGATATCAGCGTCGCCTGTGGTGCAGCGAGCGGCTGCGCGGTGATCCCATGCATCGGCGAGCCGGCGAACCCGTAAGAGTGGTTTAATCCATCGAGGATCGGTGGGATCACAGCGGCCCCGAAGAGCACCCCGACGACCAGCGCGACTTGCTGCTTCCATGGCGTCGCCTCGACGAGCTGGCCGGTCTTGAGGTCTTGGAGGTTGTCGTTCGAGATTGTCGCGACGTTGATGATGACCGCGGTGACGAAGAGCGCGAAGGCTACCAGCGCCTTCCCGGCGATCGGGTCAGCCGGCCGCGCGACCACGAGCAGCAGCAGCGATGCCCCGAGCACGGTCAGAATCGCGAGCCCGGAGACCGGCGAGTTCGAGGAGCCGATGAGGCCGGCCATATAGCCGCAGACGGCGGCTACGATCAGCCCGGCCAGCACGACGTAGACCAGCGCGCCGAGCACCAGCGGGATCGCGGCAGTCGCGATCGCGCTGCCGCTCAGGAAGGCCCAGAGGAGAACCCCGAGCGGGATGAGGCAGACCGCGCTCACCAGCAAGACGATGTTGAAGGGGATGTCGCGCTCGGTGATCGGCAGCGCGTCACTATGACCGGCGGACCGTTCGCGCGAGGCGGCAAGCGACGAGATCACACCGCGTACGACCGGCGCCGTGAGGCGGCCTAGAGACCAAAGCGCAGCCACGCCGATCGCGCCGGCGCCCATGAACCGGACTTCCTTGCGGAAGACGGTGTTCGCGAGCGCGGCGACGTCGCCGGTCACGGGGTGGAACGACGAGAGCACCGGGACGAGCACGCCCCAGGCGAGGACGATCCCCGCCAGCATCGCGATCCCGACCGAGAGGCCGACGAGGTGGCCGACGCCGACGAGCGCGAGCGAGAGGCCGATGTTGAATCCCGTCACCGAGGCACCGACTCGGACGTACCTGGCGACCTCCGCGGCGAACAACTGCGTGCCGATGACGGCGGCGAATGCCGCACTGGCGACCGAACTCCAGACGATCGTCGCGAACCCCGCCTTGTTCTCGGCGAGAGCGGCCGGGTCGCCGCCGGCTCCGGCAGCGGCGCCGACCTTGAGCACCTCGGCGGCGGCCACGCCTTCCGGATAGGGCAGGTCGCTGCCCGTGACCATCGCCCGCCGCAGCGGGACGCTGTACATCACGCCCAGGATCCCGCCGACGACGCAGATCCCGAAGGACTGCCAGAACGGGAAGCCGGTCCACCACCCGACCATCACAAGGCCCGGCAGGACGAAGATCACCGAGGAGAGCGTCCCGGCTGCCGAGGCGACGGTCTGGACGATGTTGTTCTCCCAGATCGTCGACCGCTTGAAGAACCGCAGGACCGCCATCGAGATCACGGCGGCGGGGATCGACGAGGCGAACGTCAGCCCGACCTTGAGCCCCAGGTACACGTTCGCCGCCGTGAAGACCAGCGTGATCAGCGCCCCGAGGAAGAGGCCGCGGACGGTGAGCTCGACGCGCCGGTCGCCTGGGGCGCGCGGGGAAGCGACGGTCTGTGAAGCCACGCGCCTTCCTTCCGGCAGGGCCGAGCGGTGCCTTCCGGGGCTAAGAGCGGGCCACGTAGTGGTAGGTGCCGGGCACCCACTCGCAGACGGTGCCGTCGCGCATCACGAACGATTCGCAGCCGTCGACGTCCGGGTTGAAATCGTCGTTGCGCGCCTTCGTCCCCGGCCAGTCGACGTTGCCGTCCTGGCGCGCCGCCGCGCGCGCCTTGGTGTACGAGAACTGCGGGGTCTTCGTGAGCGCGTTGAGCGCGCGGGCCAGCGTCTGCGCCTGCGTCATCGCGCCCGAGTATAGCACGTTAGGCCACAAGGCAGAGCGCGCGCAGCCGTGGTCGTGTATATGTCGAAAGGCTGGTTTTTTCGCAAGGTACGCGCGGCTGCCGCGGCATAGCTTTCGCACACGATGCCTACTGAACTGCGAGATTTTCTCATGCTCCCGTACCGGGAGCTCGAAGAGCTGAACCTGGAGGCCAAGAAGCAGCGCAAGGATCGCGTCGCGCCCGACAAGCTCCAAGAAGCCCGGCTGAAGTACCTCACCGACGAGAAGCGCATCAAGGCGGTCACGGTGATGTTCTCCGACCTCGAAGGCCGGCTGCACATGCTGGACTACGACAAGAAATTCTTGATGAAGTCCGCCGACAACCTGACCTTCGACGGCTCCTCGATCCGCGGCTTCACGCCGCAGCGCGAGAGCGACCTGCGGCTGGCGCTCGATTGGGGAGCGTTCTACTGGGGGCCGGCCGACATCTTCGGGGCCGGCAAAGTGCTGGTGTTCGGCGAGGTGCTCGATCGCGACGGCACGCCGTTTAGCGCCGACATCCGCGGCGTGCTCAAGCAGCTCTCGGCCGATCAGTTCGAGAAGCACGGCTACACCCTCAACGCGGCAAACGAGATCGAAGGGTTCGTGTTCCAGGGTCTCGACGCGGAGCAGCGCTATCACGAGACCGGCAAGTTCGAGTACGTCAACACCGGCGGATACTATCATTCCCTGCCCGGCGACCCGCTGC
>CALEOJ010000296.1 GCA_937910425.1 uncultured candidate division WPS-2 bacterium | reverse complement strand
GAGCCATCGTCGTCGCGGCGCTGATCGCGGCGGTCGCCGCGCCCGCGGCCGCCGACACGCTGTACCAGTCGGCGCCGCCGCCGGCCGCGCCGGGCCATCCGTTACGCCTCGGGCCCGACCATCGCGCGCAGCAGGTCGGCGATCTGGTCCAGGTCATCTTCAACTTTTCCGTCACTAGCGCGAGCCAGAACGCGTCCAACGTGAACAACTCGTATCAGGCGGGCGGCGGCGCCGGGAGCGGAATCTTCAACCTGCCGCTGGTCCGGCTGACCTCGAACATCGGCGCCACGCGCCAGTCGTCGCAGAACCGCTCGGACGTCGGCTCGAACTCGTTCGTGACGTCGATGGAGGCGCAGGTGACCGACGTGCTTCCGTCCGGCGCCCTGCGCATCGCCGGCGATCAAGCGCTGATCGTCGACGGGCAGAAGCAGACGCTGCACGTGACCGGCTTGATTCGCCCGGAGGACATCGACAACACCGACACCGTCCTCTCGACTCGGGTTGCCGACGTCCACGCGACGTTCGACGGCAAGTACACGGATGCGCGCCACCCGGGCATCCTCTCCAAGATCGTCCACTGGCTGTTCTGAGTGCGAAAGACGATGAGCGACACAACGATGAAAAAGAACCTCGCCGCGGTCCTGGCCGCCGTGGTCCTCGCGGGCGGTCTCTGCGCCGCGCCGGCGACGGCGCAGCCCGTGCGGCTGAAGGACGTCGCGCGGGTGCAAGGCGTGACCGTCAACCAGCTGGTCGGGTACGGCATCGTGATCGGTCTGAACCAGACCGGCGACTCGACTTCCGCCGCGTTCACCTCGAAGACGATCCAGAACATCCTCCAGTCGTTCGGGCTGTCGACCAATTCGCAGGACGTCCGCACGCGCGACGTCGCCGCCGTGATCGTCACGGCGAACCTGCCGCCGTTCGCACACTCGGGCGACAACGCGGACGTGACCGTGTCGGCGATCGGCGACGCCACGAGCCTGCAGGGTGGCACCCTGGTGATGACCGAGATGCGTGCGGCGAACAACCTCGTCTACGCGACGGCGCAGGGCCCCGTCTCGGTCGGCGGTTTCAGTGCGAGCACCGACTTCGCCGGCCCGAACAGCATCGCCAAGAATCACGTGACCGCCGGACGCGTCCCGCAGGGCGCCGTCATCGCGCGCGACATGATCACGAACATCCAGTCGGATCAAGCCGGCTTCTCGTACGTGCTGACCTCGCCGGACTATCGGACGGCGGCGCGGCTCGCGTCGGCGCTCAACACGCGCTTCGGCGGCGGCACGGCGCGCGCGCTCGATGCCGAGACCGTGCGCGTGAACCTTCCCACGCGCTACGCGGGCGACCCGGTGAACTTTCTCGCCGATGCCGGCGACGTGTCGCTGCAGGCCGACCAAGTCGCCAAGGTCGTCGTCAACGAGCGCACCGGCACGGTCGTCATGGGCGGCGACATTACGCTCGCGTCGTGCGCGATCGCGCACGGCAACCTGTCGATCACGATCTCGACCTCGAACGTCGTCGTCCCCGCGGCGCCGTTCTCGCGCACGCAGCCGCCGCTGCAGTCGAACACCCAGATCTCCGCGGCCGAGGGCAACAAGAAGCTGGTCTACATCTCCGGCGCCGCGACGCTCGCGCAGGTCGTCCGCGCGCTCAACACGATCGGCGTGTCCCCGCGCGACCTCATCGCGATCATCCAGGCGCTGCGCCAGTCCGGCTCGCTGCAGGCCGACGTGGAGATCATTTAGTGGATTCGCCGGGCAAGATCGGCGCCGCGCAGCCGCTGACCGCCGAGCAGCAGCAGGCGCTCGCGAAGCTGCACCAAGCGGCGCAGCAGATGGAGTCGCTCTTCGTCGACATGCTCTTCAAGGAGATGCGCAAGAGCGCGCCGCCCGTCTCGTTGACCGGGAAGACGTCCGGCGCCGAACAGACCTTCGGCGAGATGCTGGACACCAAACGCGCCGACGAACTCTCCAAGACCGGCTCGCTCGGGATCGGAAGCATCGTCGAGCAGCAGCTTCGCGCCTCCGTTCTCGGCGGGGGAGCCGGTGCCGCACCCGCTTCGTCAAAGGACGGCCAACCGTGAGCCGCGTCCGCGCATTGGGCCTAAAGTCCCAATGCCGAGCCGACGATACGCCTTCTAGCAAGGAAGCGTGCGAAAGAGGCGTCACCACCCATGATTATCTCCCGGGCCGAGATCGCGTCCGCGGTCTCTGCCTACAAGACGGTGAAACGGAAGTCATCCGTCGCATCCGTGGCGATCGACACCCCGGACTCGTTCGAACGGTCGGCGGCGGCCGCATCGCTCGCCAGCGTGCTCACCGCCTCGACGTCGGAGCCGTTCTACCGCAACGACTTGGTGGAGCACCTGCGGCGGCAGATCTCCGAGAACCGCTACTTCGTACCGTCCCAGGAGATCGTCGAAAAGCTGCTGGGACGCCTGATCGTCGAGTTCGCCATAGCGGCGTAGAGGGCGCGTCATGAGCGAGTGGCAGCGTTTTGCCGAGCTGCTCGCCGACGAGAACCGCCTGCTGGGCGAGTTGGGTGGAGCAGCGCTCGGGCTTACCGACGCGCTGGTCGTGAACGATCCGGATGCGATCGAGCTGGCGGAGCGCCGGGTCGAGGCGAACCGCGTGCTGCACGGCACGGCCTACGCGCAGCGCGTGGCGATGCAGCAGCACGGCTTCGGAAAGCTCACGCTCGCGCAGGTCTGCGCGTACGCGCCGCCGGCGCTGCGCCGTTCGATGTACGCGACGATGCACGAGCTCGGCACCCACGGGATCGCGCTCAGGCTGACGGTCTCGAACAACAAGTCGCTGATCCTGGCTGGGATGGACCGGCTCGCGCGCACCGTCGCGGTGCTGCAGCGCGCCGGGACCGAACAGACCGGGACCTACCGCCGCCGCGGCGTCGTCCCGCCTCCCGACGGGAGCGTCATCGTGAGCCGCCGCGCATGAGCTTCTTGGGGCTGAACCTGATCGGGAGCGCGATCGACGCGTTCCAGCAAGCCGCGAACACGACGTCGAACAACATCGCGAACGTCAACACGCCGGGAGCGTCGCGTCAGGTCGTGAACCTGACCGAAGCGTCGCCGATCGTCGGATCGCCCGGCTACTCCACCTGGACCGGGCCCGGCACGCAGGGCGACGGCGTCCTGGTCAGCTCGATCACGCGCATCCATCAGGACTCGTACGACGGTCTCTTCCGTGGCGCGTCGTCGGCGCAGAGCTACTTCAACGTCGAACAGCAGCAGCTCTCGGCGATCCAGTCGTCGTTCGGCGAGCCGACGAACGGGGTCAATCAAGCATTCACCGACCTCCAGACCGCGATCTCGCAACTGGCCTCGAACCCGACCGGCACCTCGGAGCGCCAGGGCGTCATCACGGCCTCGCAGGCGTTCGTCACGGCGCTCAACCGCGTCGGCGGCGCGATCCAGAACGCGCAGGCGACGGTGATCCAGCAGGCGACGACGATCGTGAACCAGGCCAACTCGCTCATCGACAAGATCGCCGGACTCAACGCGCAGATCCGCGCCTCCAACGCGGTCGGCGACAACCCGAACACCTATCAGGACCAGCGCGACCAGTACGTCGATCAGCTCTCCCAATTGCTCTCGACGCAGACCTCCGTGCAATCCAACGGCTCGACGCTGGTCACGGTCGGCGGCCGCGCGCTGGTCAACGACACGCAGGCGTACCACCTGGCCGCGCCGGTCGTCGGCACGGACGCTTCCGGTAACCCCACGCTCGTCATCGGGTTCCAGGGCGATCCGAATCCGTCGAACCCCACGCCGGTTCAGCTCGGCAGCGGTCAGCTCGGCGGCTACACCGACGTCTACAACACGAAGCTCACGCCGTACGCGCGCAAGCTGGACGCGTTCGCGAACGCGACGGCGACCGAGATCGACCGGATCACGACGGCAGGGTACGACGCGAACGGCGGCCCGGGAATCGCGCTCCTCCAGCCGGCGGTCGCGACGCAGGCGATCGGCGCGAACAACATCCAGGTCGGGATCACCGATCCCGCCCAGTTGCCGGCCGCGCTGGCCTCGACCGCGGCCGGCGCCCTGACGGTCGGGATGAACGCCGCGAACACCGTCGTGGACACGGCGGCGAACCTGCAGCTCAACACGACGCTGGCGCACCCGGCCGCCGTCGGCGGTCCAGGCACCGGGAGCTTGACGGTGACGGTCGACGGCGTCGCGCAAACGTTCAACTACAACTTCGGTGCCGGCGGGAACGCCACGACGGTCGATGCGTTCGTCACCAACTTCAACGCCGCGCAGCTCGGGGTTACGGCGAGTTTCGACAGCGTCTCGCAGAAGATCGTCTTCGCGCGCGATCCGAGCAACACGGGGGCGGCGCACCGGGCGCTGCAAGGTGCGAACCCCACGACGCCGGCGTTCACGATCACCGATTCCAACGCGCCCGCCGGCGGCACGGACGGGACGCCGAGCACCTCGATCCTCGAGATGCTCGGCGCGAGCGCCATCTCCGGCGTGCAGCAGAACAGCGCGAACGCGTTCGGCACCGGCGACAACGGTGCGGCCAACGCGCTGCTCAAGCTGTTCGCGAAGAGCGTCGGCGTGCCGGGGCTGCAGACGACCTCGCCGACCGCGATCGCGGCGCCGGGCTCGGTGACCGTCGCACCGCCGGCCGGCAACCCGGCTGCGTTCGCGCAGATCGACGTCGGGCAGGCGCTGACGCTCGACGCCGGTACCGCGAACCAGGAGAACGTCGTCGTCACCGCCGTGAACCGGACGACCGGCGCGATCACCTTCACCGCCGCCCAGACGCACGCGGCGAATTTCGCGATCGCCAGCGCCGCGACGACGACGCTCGGCGCGTACTACGGCGGCCTGATCGGCCAGCTCGGCCTCGACGTGCAGACCGCGACCACCGGGAACACCGCCCAGACGACGCTCGCCGCGAACATCGACACGGTGCGTCAGGGGATCGACGGGATCAACCTCGACGAAGAGACGCAAAACCTGATCAAGTATCAGAACTCGTACGCCGCAGCCGCGAAGACGATGAGTGTCCTCTCCCAGCTGCTCACGACCGCCATCGGTCTGATCCCATGAGGACACGCGCATGCGCATAGCAACCTCGAGTATCTACGCACAGCAAACCGCCGCGATCGACGACCAGCAGGCGCTCTTCGCACAGGTCAGCCAGCAGCTCTCGAGCGGGAAGCAGCTCGCCAATCCGAGCGACGATCCGGCGCGCATCGCGCAGGACCTCAGCCTGCACACGGCGATCGACGAGACCAATCAGCAGTCGACCAACGTGCAGAGCGCCGTCTCGCAGCTGACCACGACCGACAGCGCGCTGAGCAGCCTCACGTCGGTGCTCCAGAGTGCCCGCCAGCTGGCGGTCCAGGGCTCGACCGACACGCTGACCGCGCAGCAGCGCACGGATCTCGGCAACCAAATCGACCAGTTGCTGCAGCAGGCGATCGCGGTGGGCAACACGTCGTACGCCGGAACCTACGTCTTCGCAGGCACCACCAAGACGGCGAACCCGCCGGTGCAGCAGCAGGGCAACCCCGTCTCCGCGGTGAGCTTCCTCGGCAACGAGCAAGCGCAGGGACAGCTCGTCTACAACGGCCAGGAGTTCGCGCTCTCGTCGACGTTCGGCGCGGTGTTCAACTACAAGTCCGCCGACGGTTCGCCGGACGTCTTCCAGACGCTGATCACGCTGCGCAACACGCTGGTCAACCAGACCGCGGTCGATCAGAGCTCGGCGGCGATCAACCGAGCCGGCGCGGTCGTGTACGGACCGCAGGGTGTCCCGACCTCACCGCCGCCGACGACGATCGGGACGCCGAACGTCTTCGCCGTCGCGCCGGTCGCCGACAGCACCGGCAACTACTCGATCACGATCAACGGATCGGTCAACGGCGTGCAAGGGATCTCGACGATCACCGTCCCGCCCGGCGCAGCGATCGACGACGGCGTCGCGCCGCCCGGCGGGACCAGCCTGGTCGCGAAGATCAACGCTGCGACCGCGACGACCGGCGTCACGGCCTCGTTCAACGCCAAGACGCAGCGTGTCGTCCTGACCGGGACGGGAACGTTCTACGTCAACGACGCGCCGTCGCCGGGCGCCACGAACAGCGGCAATCTGACCAAGGTCCTCAACCTCGCGCCGCAGGCGGACTTCGTCCAGAACGTCTCCACGCAGCTCGGCGACATCGACCACGCGCTGAACGGCGTGCTGAGCGCCCGGTCGGTCGTTGGGGCGCGGATCCAAGCGCTGGGGACGGTCCAGAATCAACTCCAGACGAACGTGACCGATAACAAGAGCACGGAGTCCTCGATCGAGGACATCAATGTCGCCGCGGCGGTAACGAAGGTCTCCCAGACGCAGACGGCCCTCCAAGCCGCCTACTCCACCACCACCAAACTCGAGTCGAAGACACTCTTCGACTATCTATAGGCTGAGGTTGCATTGACCGTGACGGAGACCACCGTGGACACCGCCGACCGAGAGATCACCCTCGACCTGCCAAGGTTCGGGACGTGCAGCTACCGCGATTCGGAAGTGCTGACGTTCCCCTGGGGCCTGCCCGGCTTCGGCAGCCTGCGGCACTTCATCGCGCTCAGCCTCGAGGGTCAGGAGAAGTTCGTCTGGCTCCAGAGCCTCGACGACCCGTCGATCGCCCTGCCGACCGCGGACCCCTGGCAGATCTTCGGCGAATACGCCCCGCAGCTGCCGCCCTACGCGCTCAGCTCGCTCGAGCTCCGCAGCCCCGACGACTTCGCGACGCTGTGCGTCGTCGTGGTGACAGCGGGGGCCGCCGAGATGACGATGAACCTGCTCGCCCCGATCGTCGTCAACCTGCGCAGCCGGGTCGGCCGCCAGATCACCCTCGAGACCGGCGGATACTCGGTCCGCACCCCGATCCCACGGAAGGCATCCGCCGCGACGGCGGGAGCGTAGAGCCGGAACCGGGAAAGGCGCCCTCCTTCAAAGCCAGGGAGGGCGTCCGCGCTGCTAGTCCTCAGTCGTAAACTCAACCAAGCGATCATGATCGGTGACGACGTCCGTATCGTCGTCGTCGCGGTCGACCGCGACACGGTGAAGCTGGGGATCGAGGCGCCGCGGACCATCCCGGTGCACCGCTCCGAGGTCTACGAAGAGATCCAGCGGACGAACCGCGCCGCCGCCGGCGAACCGGCCGCGCCGGCCGCCGAAGGACCGAAAACCGCCGTCGAAGGTGCGAAGGTCGCAGACCTCGGCAGCAAAGGGCGCCGACCCTCCGCAAAGAGCTAAAGTCCGGCTCTCGTTCCACCGAACACAACGTCAAGGACGGGTCAGGAAGCACCCGTCTCCACACGTGTGATCATGGAGGAAACACATGCCGGGCATTGGTGGGCTTTCCATCGCCAACAACTTGTTGGCGAACAGCGCGAGCCTCAATCTCAATCGTAACCAGGCAGCGCTCGGAACGGCCGTCACGCGGCTGTCGAGCGGTCTGCGTATCAACACGGCGGCCGACGACCCATCCGGGCTCGCGATCGCCGAATCGCTGCAAGCGCAGGTCAACGGATTCGACCAAGGCGCGCGCAACGTCCAGGACGCGACGAACGCGGCGCAGGTCGCCGAGGGCGCGCTCCAGACGACGACGGACATTTTGCAGCGCGTCCGCACCCTCGCAGTCGAGGGCGCGTCGGACATCACCTCGACCGACGACCGCAAGAACCTGCAGTCGGAAGTCCAGCAGCTCCTGCTGGAAGTCAACCGCATCTCGCAGAACACGAACTTCAACGGTCAGAATCTGCTCGACGGCTCGCACGCGGGCTTCCAGCAGCAGATCGACGTCAACGCGACGATCACGTCGAACTCCGACCTCGCGGCCGGCGGGACGCTGGTCGACTCGGCGCAGGTCTCGTTCGTCGCCAACGACGCGTCCGTTCAGGACGGCACGATCGAAGTCCAGGTCGCGCAACTGACCTCGACCACGCAGGGCCTCATCGTCTCGTTCTTCAGCAGCGCGGCGAACGCGGTCACCTCGCAGGTTGTCCTGCTCAGCGCCGGCGGCACGGCCGCCAACATCTCCGTCGACAACGTGGTGATCGGTTTCGGCACAGTCGGCACCCTCGACGTCGGCGTCACCTCGTTCGTCAAGATCAGCCAGTACGTCGCGGCCGCCTCGAACCCGAATGCTCCGGCGTTCAACTTCCAGTCGGGCGCCGCGGAAGGCGCGACGATCCAGGTCGGCTTCATCAACTCGTCGACCAACTCGCTGCGCATCGCCAACGTCAACCTGATCGGGCCGCAAGGCGCCGGTGGTGCGTTCGTCGCCGGCTCGCTCGCGTCGGAAGACTCGATCGGCCAGATCGACAACGCCCTGCAGACGGTGCTCGCGCAGCGCTCGCAGCTCGGCGCGACGATCGTCCGGCTCCAGGAAGACCTCAACAACGACAACGTCGCCTCGGTGAACCTCACGGCGTCGGAGTCCGCGATCCGCGATCTCAACGTCGGGTCCGAGACCACCCAGTACACGAAGCTCCAGATCCTGGTGCAGGTCGGTACGTCGGTGCTCGCCCAGGCGAACCAGAACGCGCAGTCGGTCATCAGCCTCTTCCGATAAGACCTCCCCGGTCTTCGGTAGGATGGGGAAAGGCCTCGCTCAGGCGGGTCCTTTTCTCTTTTTTCCCCGGGCGCGTCCGATAGTTGTACCAAGAGGTGATATCGTGCCGCTAGAGATCGTCGACGAGTTTCGCGACAGCGCGTTCGCCCGGGCCCAAACCGGGTTGCTCTTCAACTTGCCGGCTCCGCCGGCGGATTGCGAGCAGCTGCCGGCGGGCCTGAGCCTGTGCATGATCGTCAAAAACGAAGAGCGGTTCCTCGCGGCCTGTCTGGAGAGCGTCCGTGGCGTCGTCGACGAGATCATCGTCGCGGACACCGGATCGACCGACGGCACGGTGGAGATCGCGCGCTCCTTCGGCGCAAACGTCGTTTTCCGCGAGTGGCGCAACGACTTCAGCTGGGCGCGCAACGAGTCGCTCGCGCTCGCGACGCGGCGCTGGACGCTCGTTCTCGACGCCGACGAGGAGGTCACGCCGGACTCCCTCGCGCTGCTGCGCGCACTGCGCGATACGCCTGCCGGAGTGACCGGCGTCTACGTGCAGATCCAGAACGACGTCGACGACGCCTCGGGGGCGGCCTCGACGATGACGCACGTCCTCCCGCGCCTGTTCCCGACGACCCCGCGGATCCGCTACCGCAACGTGATCCACGAGAGCGCGGTCCTCGACGACGAAGCGTACTTGCTGTCGGTCGTGTCGCCGATCGTCGTTCGCCACAAAGGCTACACGGCGGCGATCGTCGGCGAGCGCGGCAAGCACGAGCGAAACCGGCCGCTGCTCGAGCGGGCGATCCGTGAAGCGGCGGACGATGCGTTCTCGTGGTTCAACTTCGGCACGTCCGCCGTCGCGTCGGGCGACTTCGACACTGCGATCGAGGCGCTGGAGCGGATGTTCGCGATGTCCGGACCGATGCGGGCCTTCTTCCCGATCGCGTACGCGATGCTGGCACAGGCTTACGCCGAGGGACCCAAGGACCTCGAGCGCGGGCTGAAGGTCGTCGACGACGGGCTCGCGGCATTCCCCGCGCACCCCAACATCGTCTTCACGAAGGGCTACTTGCTGGCCGAAGCCGGGCGCTATGACGAAGCGCGCAGCGAGTACGAGCAAGCGATGGCGGGCCAGTTCGAAGCCGCTCGCCATTCGATGGTCGACGACGAGATATTCACCTGGAAGTCGGCGTTGAACATCGCCACGTCGTACGTCAAGGAGAACCGCGTCGCGGAGGCGATCCCCTGGTTCGAGCGCGCACTGGACAGCAAGGCGGAGTCTTCGATGCTGCGCGGCGTGCTGGCGAGCGCGTACGAAAAGGTCGGGCGGTTCTACGATGCCGAGCAGCGGTTCCGCGACGCCGGCGAGCGCGACGGTCAGACGGGTTTCGTCTCGTACGTGAACTACCTCATGCGGCGCCACCGTTTTGCCGAGGCATTCGACCGCGTCGACCATCGGCGTGACGCGATCGATGACGCGACCTATGCCGCGCTGCTCGTCTCGGCGGCGCGCGTCACGCGCGACGAGCGGCTCGGCGATCCCGAGCCGTTCGCGCTACGCGCGCTCAAGCTCGCGCCGGGTAACGGCGCGGCGCTCGCGTTCCTCGACGGCCTCTACGAAACGTACGGCGAGAGCGCAAAGCGCGACGGACTGCGCGCCGCCGAGCTCGACGCACCGCTTCTCGCCGCGACCGATTTTGCGCGGCGCTCGCACCGCTTGCTCCAGGAGCAGCGCCCGGGCGACGCCCTCACCGCCGCGTGCGCCGGGCTGGCCGTCGCGCCGAACGACGCGGTGCTTTCCT
>CALEOJ010000295.1 GCA_937910425.1 uncultured candidate division WPS-2 bacterium | reverse complement strand
CGGCGAGCGGAGATGACACCGAAAGGCCCGCCGCAACCGTAGTCGCGACGGGCCTCCGCTATCGGCGGGCGGATCAGCGCGTCAGTGCTGACTGCGCCGAATGCCGCTGATCGTTCCGGTCGTCGTGGTGACGGTGACGTTCAGCCCGACGGAGCCGCCGTGATTGTCCGTCACGACGATCGTACAGGTGCCGGCGGCGACCGCCGTGATCGTGAACGTCGCGCTCGGCCCGTTTCCGGAGGCCGGCGAGAAGGTCGCGATGCCGGCACACGACGGGGTACCGTTGGCCGCGTTGAGCGGACCGGTGTACGTGTTCTCGGTGACCGTGAACTGCGCGCTGTTACCGGCCGCGGTCAGCGAGACCGAGACGGAGCTGCCGCCGATCGGCGCGGGGGCCGGACTCGGCGTGGGACTCGGCGTCGGGGTCGGCGTCGGCGTGGGAGTCGGCGTCGGGGTCGGCGTCGGCGTGGGTGTCGGTGTCGGCGTCGAGAGCGTCGAACCCGAGGTGAACAGCACGAACGTGTACGTCCGGCCGGCAACCAGCGTGACCGGCGAGTTCGTCGCGTTCCAACTGAACGTGTTGCCCGAGACGGCTGCCGGGCCTTCGATCGTGTTGTATCCGCTCGCCGCGTTCCCCGGATCGAAGACGGCGACGTACGAATGCGTCGGATCCGGTACCGTCTGCGAGGCGGCAAACGTGAACGAGAATCCCGGCCAGCCGGGCAACACCGTCCCCGGATTCGCCGTGATCTGGAAGTACGCGATCGTGGTGATCGTCCCGCCGATCGTCTGGGGCACGCGACGGATCGCGGCCGGCGTCGGCGCGTTGGCCGGCAGGGTAAGGGAGAACACCACGCCCAGCGCCGTGGCGGGAGTCGAGGCGCCGACGCTGACGGTCCCGGTATTGCCGGGCCCGATCGGTCCGAGCGTCAGGGACGTCGACGTCGACGCGTTGGTCGTCAGCGAGCCGCTCGTGCTCGTCGCCGGCGGTGCCGGTGTCGGCGTCGGCGACGGCGTCGGCGTCACCGGACCCGTGTTGAAGACCGGGGTACTCGTGCTGCCCCCGTTGCAGCCGGCGAAGAGCGCCGCGAGTCCGACGACCGCCGCTGCGAGCCTTGCGCGGATGCGCATCGATGGTTCCTCTCTCGTGGCGCGCATCAGTACACCAGCTTTCCGACGCGGCCCGGGGTGCCCGATTCGGCGAACCAGATCGAGCCGTCAGGCGCGACCCCGATTCCGTTGAGCCCGAGCCCGGTCACCGGCGACGTGTACTCGCTGACCGTGCCGAAGGACGAAACGCGGCCGATCTTGTCGAGTCCGTTCTCGGTGACCCAGACCGCGCCGTCCTTGCCGGCGACGATCCCGAGCGGGTTCGATGTCGCCGTCACGGTCGGGAACTGGTCGATTGTCGGCGCCGGCCAGCCGGCCGGGTTGAGCCGAGCGACCTTGCTCGTGCCGAACTCGGTGAACCACATGCAAGGCCCGCCGCCGCACGTCGTCTCGGTCGAGGGACCGCGCACGATCTGCGAGGGGGCACTCCCGGTGGGAAGCGCCACCTCGGTGATCGCACCGAACAGCATCGGTATGCGGCCAAGCTTATCGACTGCGTTCTCGGTGAAGTAGAGGTTGAGATCGGGCGAGGGCGCGATGCCGTACGGCTTCGAGTTCGCCGTCGGGATCGTCGTCTCGCCGGCCACACCGGAGGTGAGACCTTGGAACCCGACGTGGTTCCCGGTGTTGCCGGTGTACCAGACGTTGCCGTCGCCGCGATCGGTCAGCAGTTGTGGACCATCGGTGGCGAAGAGCGTGGTGAACTCCGTGTACGCGCAGCTCGTCGTCACCCGGGTGATCTTGCTGCCGGCGAACTCGGTGAACCAGAGATTGCCGTCGGAGGCACCGACGATACCCCGCGGGTCCGACGCGACGGTCGGTATCGCCGGGCACTCGGTGACGACGCCGGCGGGCGTGATCTTCGCAACGGTGTTGCCCGGATTCTCGGTGAACCACATGTTGCCGTCGCTGCCCGCTGCGATCCACTGCGGCCGATTGGCGGCAACCGGGATCGAGAACTGGTAGAACGTCGGCGTCGGCGTGAAGGAGGCGGCCTGCGTGGTCATGCCGGTCGCGCGCGCGACGACGAACGCAACCGGGCCGTCGGGCAACCCGCTGTTCAGCGTCGCGCCGGTGTAGGTCAGGGTCGCGGTGGTCGACGCATTCGGCAGCGTCGTCGTCGAGAGCGAGAGCGTGCCGCTGTTCGTGTCGTCTTGGATCGAGAGGAGGATCGGCGTGCTATAGTCGCCGGGGCCGACGATCGTATTTCCGTCGGCGTCCTTCGCCGAAGCGTTGACGTTGACCGTCGCGGGCACGCCTGCATTGGGCGCAGGGTTGCTGAGCGCGATCGTCAGCGAGGTCACCACGCCGTACAGCACCGCCGTGACGGTGTTGGCGCTGCCGAGCACGATCGCTTTCGTCACCGATGCGCGGCTGAGGACGTTGCCCTGGCCGTTCTGGTCGTCGAACGTCGCGAAGGCGAACGTGTCGGTGCCGACCGGCGCGTCGATCACGATCGTGCTGGCCGGCGCGTTCAGGAACTGCGGGGTACCGCCGTTGACGCTGACCGAGACGCTGCGCGCGGTCGCGGGAACGTAGCGCGGGCTGCGCTGCACCGCCTGCGTGGTCGAATTCCATTTCATCGTGAACGTCACGCTCGCGGTGCCCTTGTTGGGCTGCTGCTGCGGTATCGCCGGCGTCGCGGGGCTGCTGCCCCCGCCGCCCGAGCAGCCTGCGGCGAGAAGGGCGATCATCGCGCCGCCGGCGAGGCGCAGCACAAGGTGCGATGACCGATGACGGATGGCGGGCAAAACGCCCATACGCATAACTCCTCTACCTGAAGGACTGGAGGACGTGCGGACCCGGTCGCACGGTGAGCGGCACACAAGAGAAGCCGACCGCCCGGACGATGCACCTTGGAAACTCGTCCGCCGTTTCCTTGGTACGGTCGGTCCCGATAGTCCGAATGTGACCGCCTTGCCAGCGTCCCGTCGGACCGGAGGCCCTCCGCCGAGGACGTCGCAGGAGTCGCGGGCTCCCGCGCGCGAGTAACCGCGGTTCTCACTTCTCACGGTCTAGGGGATCGACAGGATGCCGAAAACCACGGCCACCCGCGGGCGGGAGCTCGACCGGGCGGGGCTGAGCGACGAACAACTCGTCGCGATGCTCCGGAACATGCTGCTGCAGCGCCAGCTCGACAACCGTGGTTTCCAGCTCAACCGGCAGGGAAAGATCCCGTTCGCGCTCGGCTCCGAGGGGCATGAAGCTGTACAAGCCGGCGCGGCGATGGCATTCAAGCGCGGCGCCGACGTGCTGGTCCCGTACTACCGCGACCTCGGGCTCGCGCTCGGCGTCGGGATGACCGCGTTCGAGATCCTCTCCTCGCTCTTCGGGCGGGTGACGGATCGCTCGATGGGCCGGCAGTTTCCGAACCACTACACGAACTCGGAGCTCGGGGTGCTCTCGATCTCGTCGATCATCGCCGGGCACTGCACGCACGCGGTCGGCGTCGCGGCCGCCTTCAAGTATCGCGGCGACGCAGGCCGGGCCGTCCTCTGCTCGACCGGCGAAGGGGCGAGTTCACAAGGCGAGTGGCACGAGTCGGTCAACTACGCGGCGGTCCACGCGCTCCCGATGATCTTCCTGGTCGAGAACAACGAATGGGCGATCTCGACCCCTCAGGATTTGCAGATGAAGGTCGCCAACGTCGCCGACAAGGCGCCGGCCTACGGCCTGCCCGGGGCCGTGTGCGACGGCTTCAGCCCGATCGCAACCTACGTCACCGTGCACGAGGCGCTCGAGCGCGCACGCAGCGGCGGCGGCCCGTCGATCGTCGAGGCGAAATGCTACCGCTACCTCTCGCACTCGACCGACGACGACGACCGGACCTACCGCTCGCGCGAGACGATCGAGGAGCACCGCAAGCTCGACCCGGTCCCGCGCTTCGAGCAGGTCTTGCTCGAGGCCGGCGTCATCGACGAGGCGCGCGTGAAAGCGCTCAAGCAGGACGTGCTGCGCGAGACCAACGAGGCGACCGACGCCGCGGAGGCGCAACCGTATCCGACACCCGAGAGCCTCTATACCAACGTGGTCGCGGGAGATTATCGCCCGTGGCAGGAGTTCCACCCGTGACGGCAACCACGCAGCAGCAGACCGGGACGACGGTGATGACCAACGTCGAAGCCGTGCGCACGACACTGCACGACGCGCTGGTGCGCGACGACCGCGTCCTCATCATGGGCGAAGACGTCGGTGCGCGCGGCAACGTCTTCTTGATCACCAAGGGCTTCCTGGAAGAGTTCGGCCCCCAGCGCATCATCGACACGCCGCTCGCCGAGGCGTCGATCGTCGGCGTCGCGATCGGGATGGCGATGGAAGGGCTGCGGCCGATCGCGGAGATTCAATTCGCCGACTTCATCTATCCGGCGTTCAACCAGATCGTCGGTGAGGCCGCCAAGACTCGCTATCGCTCGAACGGCGATTATACCTGTCCGATGGTGATCCGCACGCCGTACGGCGGCGGCGTGCGCGGCGCGCTCTCGCACTCGGTGTCGATCGAAGCGCTGTTCTACCACGTCCCAGGCTTGACGATCCTGGCGCCGTCGACGCCGGCCGACATCAAGGGGCTGCTGAACGCCGCGATCGAGTGTCCGGATCCGGTGCTCTTCCTCGAGCACAAGAAGACGTACCGCAGCGTGAAGGGCGAGGTCCCGGGCGGTTACTACACGATCCCGATCGGCAAAGCGGACGTGAAGAAGGCCGGCACCGACGTGACCGTCGTGAGCTACGGATACAACCTGCACCAGGCGCTCGCCGCGGCGAACCGGCTCCAAAGCGACGGCGTCTCCGTCGAGGTGATCGACTTGCGATCGATCCGCCCGATGGACAAGACCACCATCCTCGATTCCGTCCGCAAGACCCGCAAGCTGCTCATCATCCACGAGGACAACAAGTTCGGCGGGATCGGCGCCGAGATCAGCGCGATGGTCGCCGAGGAGGCGCTCTTCGATCTCGACGCGCCGATCCGCCGCCTCGCCGGCCCCGACGTCCCGGCAATGGGCTACGCGCTCCCGCTCGAGGAAGAGTTCCTGATCTCGACCGACGAGATGGTGCATGCGATGCGCGACATGGCGACGTTCTGATGGCGACGACCATTACGATGCCGCAGCTGGGGGAGACGGTCACCGAAGGGACCGTCGCGCAGTGGCTCAAGAAGCCCGGCGACAGCGTCGAGAAGTACGAGGCGTTCGTCGAGATCTCGACCGACAAGGTCAATGCCGAGGTGCCGGCGCCGGTCACCGGCGTGATCCGCGAGCTGATCGTCAAGGAAGGCGAGACGGTTCCGACCGGCACGCCGATCGCGATCATCGACGAGGTCGGGGCCGAAACGCCCGCGCCGTCCGCCCTTCGACAAGCTCAGGATGACAGCGCATCACCCTCCGAGCTCGTCGCGGCGCCACAGTCGAACGTCACCCTGAGCGTGTCGACGGTTCGGAGCGACCACGACGAAGCGAATCGCCAAGCGAGTGACGAGCCCGTTCCGGGCGCCGCGGCCGCGAACGGCGTGCGCGTCTCGCCGGCCGTGCGGCGCCTCGCCCGCGAACACAGCGTCGA
>CALEOJ010000294.1 GCA_937910425.1 uncultured candidate division WPS-2 bacterium | reverse complement strand
CGCGCCGTTCCTCAGCGACGAAGAACGCGCGGGACTCGGCGTCGTGGACGCGGAGCAGCCGGCGCTGGTCGTGCGCGCTGCGTGGCGCGAGGGCGCGCTGATGGCGCGGCTCGCGTTCGTCGATCGCACTTCGGGCGCATATGCGCCGTTCAGCCCGCACGGCGCGGTGACGGCCGGTTCGGGACACTTCGTGCGCTGGCCGCCCGACGTCGCGCGCGGCTTTGCGCGGCGCTTCTTGGAGACCGGATTCGTCCCGCGGGGCGGCGACGCGTTCGCGCTCCACGACGCCGACCGCGCGGCGGAGATCGTGCGCACCGTGTGGCCGTCGTGGGGCGATGTCGAGGTGCGGCTCGATGAGTCGCTCGCCGCGCTCGCGGGCGGCGGCAAGGTCGACGTCGCGGTCAGCGCGACTGCGGGTGACACCGGCGACTGGTTCGAGCTCGACGTTGCGGTGTTCGTCGGCGGTGGCGAACCGCTGACGCGCGAAGAGCTGCGCGCGCTGCTCGGTGCGAAAGGCCGCTACGCCGAAGTGCGCGGCAAACTCGTCGACATCGGCGATCTGCGCTCGCGCCAGAATCTGCTCTCCGAGCTGACCGACCGCCGTCGCACGGGACTCGCCGCGCTCGTCGCGATGCGCGACGAACTGCACGAAGCATTCGGCGATGTCGCGCTCCCTGAAGAAGTCGAACGCATTCGCGAGCGTTTGCGCAATTTCGAAGGGATCGAAGAGATCGAACCGCCCGAGATTCTCGCCGACGTGCTGCGCGATTATCAGCGACGTGGTTTAGATTTCTTGTCGTACCTGTCGTCGTTCCGTTTCGGCGGGATATTAGCAGACGATATGGGGCTCGGCAAGAGTTGTGTCGTACATTCTCGCGTGATTACCCCGACTGGTCTGCGGCGATTCGGCGACCTGCAGGTTGGCGACGAGGTGATGGGGCGCGATGGTTTGCCGCACGAGGTGATCGGCGTTTATCCGCAGGGCGTTCTGCCGGCGTATCGCGTGACATTCAGCGACGGAGCGTCGGCGCTCGTGTCTGACGATCATCTCTGGGCGGTGAACTCTGCGGTGCGGAAGAAGCGTGGCCAGCCGTATCGCGTATTGACGACGGCCGAGATTCGTGCGCGCCTCCAGGACGCTGCTGGAAACGCGCGTCACTACATTCCGATCGCCGACCCGATGCATTTTGGTCAAGCGCCGTCATTGCCGCTCGATCCATATCTCCTGGGCTGTCTGCTCGGCGACGGTGGGCTGACTCAACGCAGCCTGAAGTTCACGACGGCTGACGCTCAAATCTTGGATCAATGTCGTGAGCTGCTTCCGACGGGGACGGAGCTTGTGGCAGAGCAGCGCTACGACTATAGAATTCGCCGTACCGGTAGCGGACCGAATGTAGTAGCGACCGCGATCGAAGACCTGGGCCTTCGTGGGTTCGGCTCGTCGATGAAATTCGTACCGTCGATCTACAAGACGGCGTCTTTGCCCGACCGGCTCGCAATGCTGCAGGGACTGCTCGACACCGACGGCACTGTAGGTGCCGGAAACATCGTCGAGTTCTGCTCGACGTCCGACCAGCTCGCGCAGGATGTCACATTCCTCGCGCAATCTCTGGGCGGTGTCGCTCGCGTGCGTTATAAGGCCGAGCCGAAGTACACGTACAAGGGTGAGCAACGCATCGGCAAACCCGCGTATCGCGTCGGTATCTCGCTGCCGCCGGAGTATCCGCCGTTCCGGCTCGCTCGCAAGCTGGAGCGCTATACGCCGCGCAGCAAGTATTTGCCGACGCGGGCGATCGTCAGCGTGGAGTACCAGCAAGACTGCGAGATGATGTGCATCGCGGTCGATGCGCCGGACCGGTTGTTCTTGCTCGAAGACTTCGTTGTCACGCACAACACCGTGCAGGTGATCGCGCACGTGCAGCGGCGGAAGGAGAATGAGGGGCAGTCTCCCGTCCTCGTCATTGCGCCGACGTCGGTGACGCATACGTGGGAGAACGAGATCAAGAAGTTCGCCCCGACGCTGCGGACGCTGCGGCTGCAGTCGGGGAGCGATCGGGCGGCGAAGTACGAGACGCTGCACGACTACGACGTCGTCGTCACTTCGTACGCGCTCGCGCGGCTCGATGCGCATCAGCTCGAGCGCTTCCGCTTCCGCACGCTGGTCCTCGACGAGGCGCAGAACACGAAGAACCCGGCCTCGCAGATCGCCAAGGTCGTGCGCGGACTGCAAGCCGATCACCGGCTGGCGCTGACCGGTACACCGGTCGAGAACTCGCTGCGCGATCTGTGGGCGATCTTCGGCTTCGTCGAGCCGGGGCTGCTCGGCTCGGAGGCGTCGTTCCGCCGGCGCTTCGAGCTGCCGATCGCCGACGGCGACGAAGGCGCGGCGGCGGCGCTGCGCTCGCGGCTCGAACCGTTTCTGCTGCGGCGGACGAAGGAAGACGTCGCCCGCGAGCTGCCGGATCGCACCGAGGCAGTGATCGAGTGCGAGCTGACGCCGCTGCAGCGCCGGCTGTACCGCGGGATCGCTGAGGCCGCCCGGCGCGACGTGCTGTCGAAGTACGACGAGGAGGGCGCCGAGTCGGCGACGGTCCACGTTCTTGCGGCGCTGACACGTCTGCGCCAAGTGTGCGCGCACCCGGGCTTGCTCGTCCCCGAGTATCTCGACGATCCCGACGCGAGCGGCAAGTTCGACGCGTTTCTCGAGACGGTCGAAGAGGTGCTCGACGGCGGCCATAAGGTGCTCGTCTTCAGCGCGTTCGCCTCGATGCTGCGCGTGATGCGCACCGCGCTCGACCGCAAAAACGTCGCGTACGGCTATCTCGACGGGTCGACGAAGGACCGCGACCGCCAGACCGAAGTCGACCGCTTCATGGCGGACGACGGGCCGCCGGTATTCCTGTGCTCGCTCAAAGCGGGCGGCGTCGGGCTCACGCTGACCGCTGCGGACTACGTCGTGCTGTACGATCCGTGGTGGAATCCGGCCGTCGAACGCCAGGCGATCGACCGCACGCACCGCATCGGGCAAACACGCCCCGTCACCGCGTACCGCATGGTCACCGCGGGCTCCGTCGAGGAAAAGATCCGCGCGCTCGCCGAGCGCAAGACGGCACTATCGAAGGCCGTTGTCAAGGCCGACAGCGCGGTAGCGAAGACGCTCACACGTGAGGATCTCGCCTTCCTGTTCAGCGATCCGGAGTAGGCGCAACATACAGCGCCCGTAGCGCCTGACCCTACCAAATAGGGGCAGTCGAAAATAACGAGTGGTTCGCGTCACAAAACGCGCGCCACGTACGTTCCCTCGAGCAGTGTCAGCAACTTAACCGGAGCTCGACATTGCCGATGACGTTCATACGCGGCAAGCGCGAATAGCTTGCGGCGTTCTCGTCATCGCCTAGACAAGGATGTCTCCATGAAACGCGTTCTCTTAGCGTTGGTGCTCGCATTGTCGTTTGCCGCTCCAGTGTTTGCCGAGCCGACTGCGAATCTGGCCCCCGCCGACCGCTATTTCGGACGGCTGAAGATGAGCATTCTCGGCGTTCGCAACTCCCTCAAAGATCTGTCGGCGCGCGCCGACGCTCACCCCGAAGACGCCGAGCACATCTTCGATAAAGCGGTGCTGGTCGAAGACGCGCTGCGCGACTGGCACGCGCACTTCCCCCGCGATCCGTGGATCCCCAAGTTCGCCTACAGTCTCGCCCAGCTCTACGGCAAGCTCGACTCCGACGATGCGCGCGTGCGCCGGAACGACACGCTGGACTGGCTGGTTGCGACGTTCCCGGAGTCTGAATATGCAATGCTTCCGCGTGACTAGACTCGCCGCTCTCGCATTGATGGCGTTCGTGACCTGCTTCGCTTCGGTTGCGCACGCAGGCGGCATGCGAGACCTGGCCCCGGCCGACGAATACTTCGGCCGCCTCAGGATGAGCGTGCTCGGCATTCGTAACGAACTCGTGACGCTCGAGCGCCGGGCGGAGAGCGGCGAGGCCAATCTCGTGGCGCTGAACGGCAAGCTCGCGATGGTCGACGACGCGATGCGCGACTGGCGCGCGCGCTACCCGCGAGACACGTGGCTCCCGCGCTACGAAGCGCAGCGAGCGCACGTCGCCGAGCTGATCGGGTACGGCGTCATCCGCCAGTAGGCGGACGCGACTCTATTCATCGAGGTGATGGTAGCGATGCGCCGCGAGACGGTTGGGCTCGGCCGTCTGAATGCGGAGCATTTCGAGACGCTGTTGTTCGGCTGAAGCTTACTGTTCCGAGCGTGCCTTGTCGAGGAGCTCGCGCAGCCGGTCGAGCTCCGCGTCGTCGACGGCCTCCGACTCCAGGAGGTTCAGCACCAGCTCGCGCGGCGAACCGTCGAAGAAGCGCGAGAGAACGTGGGCGACGACGCTGCGCTGGGCTTCGTCGCGAGCGACGACGGTATGGTAAATGAAGGCGCGTCCGACAGCCTTGTGGCGGACGTAGCCTTTCTGCTCGAGGATGCGCATCGTGGTGAGGACGGTGTTGTACGCGAGCGGCGGATCGCCGATCGCTTCGACGACGTCTGCGACGCTCGACTCATCACGGTCCCAGAGGACTTGCATGAGGCGATATTCCGCCTCCGTGAGGGTCGGCGACTTCTTGCGGGGCATACGCCGACGCTATCACGCGTCCGGGCCGCTGTCAACTAAGGTTTTAAGAAATTACCCCAAGAAAGACGGCGGCCGCTTGCGCGACCACCGCCATTTTCCGCCCCGGAACGAGCTGCTACTTGGTCGAGACGACCGTGTAGCCTTCGCGCGGACCGACCTTCTCGGAGGTAATGATCTTCTCGGCCGCCGTGCTGTCGGGGTTCGAGCACGCTTCGGCCGCGTACTCTCCGCCAACCGTCGCGCCGATCGTGAAGTACTCGCCTTCCACCTTGCGTTTGCTCTTCGGCACGATCACGCCGGCATAGGTCTGCTGGACGGCCTGATGATCGCACTTGCGGAAGTATGCGCCGCTCTTCTTCGCTGCGTCGTAGTGGTAGTTCTCGAACGCCTCGATGAGTTTCTCGGTGTCGGTCGTCCCCGCTGCGTTGAGGCGGTTGATGATGTTGCGGCCCGCCATGTAGCCCAGATACTGGCGCCAGTCGACTGCCGGGACACCGGGCTTGAGCATCTTGTAGACGCTCGCCGCGTCGCCGCCCGCTTCCGGACCCCAGACGTATCCCCAGATCGAGCCGACGAGGTCGTCGACCGGCATCCCGACCGCGACGTCGTTGCCGCACAGAATTCCGCCGAACTGCATCTTCTTGTTGAGGCCGAGCTGCACGGCGGCCTTGGTGGCGTTCTGGCAATCCGGACCGTAGTTGGAGAAGATTAGGACGTCGGCGTCTGTGTTGCGGGCCTTCGTCAGATAGGACGAGTAATCGGTCTCGCCGAGCTTGTGCAGATCTTCCCCGACGACTTGGCCGCCGTGCGCGAGCAAGATCTTCCTGAGGCGAGCTGCGCCGTCCGTACCGAACGCGTAGTCAGCGACCAGAAAGTACCACTTCTTGCCGTGCTTCAGCAGCTCGGGACCGATCGCGTTCGCCAGCATCGCGTTCGAGCACGTCTGCCGGAAGGTGACGCGGTGCGCTTTTGGACCGGTGATGTTCGTGTCGTGCGTCCCGATCGCAAGGAAGAACGTGTTGTTCTCCTGGGCCGTCGAGGAGACTGCGAGTCCGACCGCCGAGCTCAGGCAACCCGTAAGCAGGTCGACCTTCTCTTGCGAGATCAAGCGCTTCGCCTCGGTCGTGCCGTTCGCGGGTTTGCTCGCGTCGTCGCCTTTGAGCAGCTCGTACTTGATGCGGCTGTTCTTTTTCATCGCTTCGGCGACGGCGACTTCCATCCCGTGGTGTTGCGACTGCGACGCCGCGGCGTAGACGCCGGAGAAGCCGTCGATGTGGCCGATCTTGACCGTCGCGCCACCACCGGCGGCGATCACGTCGCGAGCCGGCAGGAGAGGCATCGCGCCCGCAGCGCGTGTCTCGAGAAGCGGAAAGCCGAGCGCTGCGGCGCCTGCCACGCCGAGGGCGCCGGTTCGGCGGAGAAACTCCTTGCGGTCTACGGAAGTGTCCGGGCGGTTGTCGTCCATGGTGCTCCTTACCGGGTCGGGCTGCTTTTCCGGCACGATTCTTCCTAATTGCCGCGCACCCTACGAGAATCCGCACGGACCCCGAACATTGACGACGAAGACGGACCGCCGTGGCAGAGGAACGGGCCGAACCGAAAGTCGTCCTCCTCGTTCGGCTGCTCAGCGCAATCGACGAGGGACGCTTCACGTTCGAGGAGCTGAAGGACCAGATCGCGGACGAGAAGCCGCCGAGCACGCGTACCTTGCGGCGCTACCTGAGCGTCCTCGCCGATGCCGGTTTCCCATGGTTCTTCGACCGGGGAACGGCCCGCTACCGGTTCGCCGAGGGCTACAGCCTGCGCCGCCTCAACCTCTCCCACCGCGAGCTGCAGGGGCTCGTGACGCTGAAGCGGCTAGGTACGTCGCTGGGTCCCGCGTTTGCCACGGCGATCGAGGAGACCACCCAGAAGCTCCTGCGCTCGAGCGATCGGCGCGCCGAGGTGTCGATCGAGAGCTCGTCGCTGGCGATCCGTTTCGAGGCGGTCGCGATGGACGACGTGGTGGAGCGGATCTTCGAGCAGCTCCAGGGCGCCGAACGCGATCACCGGCGCGTCCACTTCGGCTATACCGACAAGCGGGGTGCACGGTCCGAGCGCCGCGTCGACCCGTACGGCTTCATCGTCTCCAACGGCCGCGTGTATCTGGTCGGCTACGACCACAACCGCACCGACATGCGGGTCTTCGCCGTCGACAACGTCTCGGAGGTCCGGGTGACGCCGCAGACCTTCGAGAAGCCGGCCGACTTCAATCTCGACGCCTACGGCGCGAACTCGGTCAGCGGCGTCGTGCAGGGCGACGCGGTCATCGAAGTCACCGTGCGCTTTTCGCCGCTGATCGCGAAGGCGGCCGTGGCGTCGGCGATCGCCCGCGACCGCCGGGTCGTTCGCCGCGACGACGGCGGCGTCGAGATCACCTACCGCGTCGCCGACCCGCTCGAGATCGTGCGCTGGTCGTTCGGCTGGGGCGCCGAAGCGGAAGTCCTCGGTCCCGACGAAGCCCGGCAGTCGGCGGCAGAGATCGCGCGGCAAGTCGCGGCGCGCTACGCCTGAGCAGAACGCGGCAACACCGGGGAGCGTTAGACCTACGATCATGAAGCGAACGATGAACCTGCTCGTTTCCCTCGCGGCCGCCGCGGTGCTGTCGTGCGCCGGCGCCGCGGGCGCGTCGGTCGCGGCGGGTCAGCCGATCGATGGGATCCGCTGCGAGCAGATGGAGGGGTCGGTGCTGCACATCCATCAGCACCTCGACGTCCGCGACCACGGCAAGCCGGTCACGGTACCGGACGATGTCGGCCGCCCGATCGTCGGACAATGTTTCTACTGGCTGCACACCCACACGCCGGACGGGATCATCCACATCGAAGCGCCGACGTTCCATACGTTCACGCTCGGCAATTTCTTCGACGTCTGGGGCGAGCCGCTCACGAAGACCAACGTCGCCGGCGCGAAACCGAAGCAGAACGAACGCATCGTCGTGTGGGTCGACGGACGTCGTTACGACGCCGACCCGCGCAAACTCGAGTTGACGCAACACCTCGACGTCACGATCGAAGTCGGTCCGCCCTACACCAAACCGGTGCCCTTCACCGCCTGGAACGGCAACTAGCACCAAACGCGACGAAGCCGCGGGGGCCGGAGGCCGACGCGGCTTCATTCTGCGCGAGAATCGAGGAGCGCTTCCCCTCGCCGATCGGATCAGCCAGGAGGGCGTCGTATTCGTCTCGGCTGCACCGCACCCGTCGGGCTTTCGCCTTCCGTAGTTGCGGTACTCACCGGCGAGCTTCTCGCTGCTCGCCGTCGACTGTTCGTCGACGTGCCCGCATCATAACGGCGCCCAACACAACCGCGCAATACCCCCGGAGCGCGCATCCACAAGAAACTTGCGTTCTCCACGTCGTTTCGCAGCAAATCGCTCATTCCACAGGGCAGCGGCCCTTGGTTGCGGGCGGCGCGCACTGGTGCTCCGGGCACGCTCGCTCCGCGCATCCTGCGCTCCGCTCGCTACCTCTCCGTTCGCTCCCGCCTTCCAGGCTCCGCGAACTCCGAGAGTACCCGGAGCACCAGTGCACGCCACCCGCAACCGGCACGATGGTGGAACTCGACAGGGCACGATCGTGGCGGCCGTGCGACAAGCTCAGGGTGAGAACGGCGCGGGCAAATGCGACGAAGCCGTCCAAGTTTCCCTGTACGGCTTCGGTCAGCACGAGATTTCCGATCTGCGAGCGTCCTCGCCACCTTGCGGCGGCCATTACGTCGTCGAACTTCGTTTTGGCGCTTCTTTGATTGTGCCGCTCGGCTTGCACCGCTCGACACCTTCGCATTCCGCACCGCGAGCTTCTCGCAGCTCGCCCGTCTTCGTTGCCGTCGACGTGCCCACATCATAGATGGCAGCACAACAAACGTGCAATAGGGCAAACGCCCAAACGGCCGCTTGTCCACAAGAAACTTTCGTTGTCCACCACGTTCCCCAAGATTTCACGCAATCCACACCCCCCGAGAACATCGTGGTCCGTCATGCGGCGCGCCGCGCCGCCGGCAACTCCACAATCCCGCTCGCCCCAGCAGGAGGCGCGCAGGGAGCGGCCCGCCGCATCACCGTCGCCCCACCGCGCCAACCACGAACGCGACAAGGCCGCCTGAGTTTCCCCAGTCGGCCTCGATCAGCACGAGAATCGATCTGCGCGTGTCCTCGCTGATTTGCATCTGCCAAGACGGCGTCGAACTTCGAGTCGGCACTTTCGTTTCCTAGGCGCCGGTGAGCTTCTCGCCGCTCACCCCGTCTTCGTTGCCTCCGACGTGTCCGCATCATACGGCCGGGTTCGCTGCGACGCAAGGGGTTCAGGGCACTTGAAACGTCCCGTCCACAAGAACTTTGAGTTATCCACCGAGGCTTAGCCATATCCACCGTATTCGCAAGCCGTTCGCAGTCGCAGGCGCGGCGGCGGTTCAGCCGCCGAGGTAGGCCGCGACGACGTCGCGGTGGGTCGCGAGCTCGGCGCCGGTGCCGGTCAGCACGACGCGGCCGCGTTCCATGACGTACGCGTGGTCGGCGAGGGCGAGCGCTCGGCGTGCGTTCTGCTCGACCAGGAGGATCGACGTTCCGCGCGCACGCTCGTCGGCGACGATCGAGAAGATTTCGTCGACGAGCTTGGGGGCGAGACCCATCGACGGTTCGTCGAGAAGCAGCGCCTTCGGTCCGATCGCGAGGGCGCGGGCGATCGCGAGCATCTGCTGCTCGCCGCCGGAGAGCGAGCCGGCCGGGAGGTTGCGGCGCGTACGCAGGATCGGGAAGCGGTCGAAGAGTCCCTCGATGCGTCCGAAACCCTCTGCGCCGCGGACGCTCGCGGCGACTTGAAGGTTCTCCTCGACGCTCATCCCGGGGAGCATCCGGCGGCCTTCGGGGACGAGCACCAGCCCGCGCGCGACCCGTGCATGTGATGGAAGCCGGGTGATCTCGTCGCCGTCGAAGCGGACATGCCCGCCGCGCGTCGGCAACACGCCGGCGAGCGCCATCAGCAGGGTCGTCTTCCCGGCGCCGTTGGCGCCGACGATCGCGCACAGGGTGCGCTCCTCGAGGGCGATCGAGACCTCGTGCAGCACCTCGATGTTGCCGTATCCCGCGCGCAGCGAGTCGACGGCGAGCAAGGTGCGGGCCGGCGCCGCGGGGGCGGCGCTCACGCGAGGGCCCCGGCGCCGGTACCCAGATACGCCTCGACGACGACGGGGTCGCGCCCGACCTCGCTCGGCGTTCCGCGCGCGATCGTCTGGCCGAAGTTGAGGACGACGACCGAGTCGCAGGCGGCGCGCACGAGCGGCATGTCGTGCTCGATCAGGAGCACCGCGATCCCACCGGCGGCGATCGCGCGGATCGTGTCGACCAGCCGCGTGGTCTCCGATGGGTTCATCCCCGCGGCCGGCTCGTCGAGCATCAGCACGGCCGGCGAACCCGCTAGTGCGCGTGCGATCTCGAGCCGGCGCTGATCGCCGTACGGGAGCGATCCGGCGCGCGCGGTGAGGTCGATCCCGGGGATTCCGGCGCGTTCGAGGAGCGTCGCGATCTCCGCCGGGCTCAGCCTGCCGGGCCGCGCGAACGCGCCCGCGGCCAGGTTCGCGTGGACGTCGAGCGCGCCGAACAAGCGGATGTTCTGATACGTGCGGGCGATCCCGGCGCGCGCGATGCGATGCGGCGGAAGCCCGTCGATCCGGCCGCCGTCGAGCGAGATCGTCCCCGACGCGAGCGGCGCCAGGCCGGTCGTCGCGTTGACCAGGGTCGTCTTGCCGGCACCGTTCGGTCCGATCAGACCCAGGACGTGGCCGCGCTCGACGGTCAGCGAGACACCACGCAGCGCGTCGACGCCGCCGTAGCGCACGCCGACGTCCTCGAACACGAGACTCATGCGGCCGCCATCAGACGCGCACGCGAATCGTGCCGCGGCGCCACAGCGACGACAGGCCGCCCGGGGCGAACAGGATCACCGCCAACAGGATGACGCCGTTGGTGATCTCGCGATAGTCGGCGAGGAAGCGAATCGCTTCGGGCAGGATCGAGAGGACCGTCGCGCCGAGCAGCGCGCCGAGCGGGCTGGTGACGCCGCCGACGACGCACCACACCAGGATCTGTTCCATGCGCTGGAACCCAAAGTCCGTGGGCGTGATGAAGAAGGACGCGTGCGCGTAGAGCGCGCCGCCGAGCCCGGCGATCGCGCCGCCGAGCGCGAGCGAGAGGGTGCGGATCGTGCCGACGTCGACGCCGACCCCGCGCGCGGCGTACTCATCCTCACGAACCAGCGCGACTGCGAGCGCGAACTTGGTGCGCGAGAGAACGAAGAGCGTCAGCCCGACCAGGACCAGCGCGCCGTAGATCACCGGCGTGGTGGCGTCGTTCGGGATGCTGCTGATCCCCTCGGCTCCGCCGGTGATACTGAGGTTGTTCGCGACGACGCGGACGATCTCGCCGAAGCCGATCGTCGCGATCGCGAGAAAGACTCCGCGCAAGCGGCGGACCGGATACGCGAGGAGCGCCGCGACGACGGTGGAGGCGAGCACTGCCACCGCGATCGTGGCGAACAGCGGCCAGTGCGCGTTCACGGCGAGGATCGTCGAAACGTACGCGGCGATCCCCATGAACGCTGCCTGTGCGAGCGCGAGCTGTCCGGCTTGCAGCGAGACCGAGAGCGAGAGCGCGAGGATCGCGTTGACGCCGATCTGATCGATCAGCCGCGAATGCTTGGCATAGAAGTCCAGCAGTGCGCTCACTGCTGCGCCTACGCCGCGCGCAGCGCGCGCTTCCCGAACAGTCCGGTCGGGCGCGCGACGAGCAGCAGAAACATCACGCCGAAGAGAACCGCGTCGCGCCAGGCCGAGAGCCCGTAGGCGATCGCGAGGGTCTCGACCGCGCCCAGAATGAAGCCGCCGATCACCGCACCCGTGACGCTGCCCATCCCGCCGAGGATGATGACCGCCAGGCCTTTCAGCTCGATCGGGCCGCCCATGTCGAGGGTGACGCTGTTGTACTCGAGCCCGGTGAGCACGCCGGCGGCGCCGCCGAGCGACGAGGCGATGAAGAACGTCGCGGCGATGGTGCGTTCCAGGTCGACCCCGAGCAGCGCGGCGGCGACCCGGTCTTCGGCGACCGCGCGAATCCGCCGGCCGAGCGTCGTCGCACGCAGGATCCAGCTCAGGACGAGCATCAGCACGATCGCCGCCAGGAAGATCGTGAGCTCGACGGTCGTGAACGTCAGCGGCCCGAGCCGGATGACCGGCGCGGTGTCGAGGCCGCCGACCGTGAAATGCCGTTCGTCGACGCCATAGATACCGCGCAGGATCGCGCCGATGATGATCGCGACTCCGATCGACGAGATCAGCGGCACGAGCGTTCCTGCGTTCCGCGCCCGTAGCGGCGCGAACGCGACGCGGTCGAGCAGGATCCCCATGATCCCGGCCAGCACGGCCGCGCCGAGAAACGCGAGCGGCAGCGGCACGCCCGCCGCCGCCAACGAAAACGCGGCGAACGCGGCCGCCGTGAAGATCGCCGCGTGCGCCAGATTCAAGATGTCGAGCACGCCGAACACGAGCGTGTACCCGACCGCAAAGAGCGCGTAGACGGCGCCTAAGAACAACCCGTTGAGGAGCTGCTGTGCTATCACGCTACGTGCTCTGTTCTCTCAGTGAAAGTAGGCGAAGCCGTCTTTCACGATGGAGAGGATGACGGGCGACGACTTCACGTCGCGGTTCGGGTCGAAGCCGATCGGACCCAGGACGGTTTGGATGACGCGCACGTTCTTGAGGCCGGCGGTCATCTCGTCTTTGGTCGTCGCGCCGCGCGCGACCAGGAATGCGACGATCTGCGCGGCGGCATACGATTGCGCGGCGAACTGATCGGGTCCCTTGCCGTACTTCGCGGTGTAGTGCTTCACGAAGTCGACGTTCGACGGATAGATCGCGCCGGAGAACCAGGCCGCGCCGACGACCGTGCCCTGCGCGGCCGGACCGGCGACGCTGTACATCTCGGGCGAGTTCAGGCCGTTCCCGCCCATCATGTGCGCCTTGATCCCGAGCTTTCCGGCCTGCTGGATGATCTTCGTCGCCTCGGGGAAGAGCGCGCCGATCGCGATGACGTCCGGATGCTTCGACTCGATCCGGGTCAACGCGGCTTGGAAGTCGGTGTCCTTGATGTGGAATGTCTCGGTGTCGACGACGTCGATGCCGGCGGCCTTGAGCTCGCGCGCGAAGACGTCGCCGTCGGTCTTGGTGAACGCGTTGTCGTCACCGTAGATGATCGCGGCGGTCTTGTAGTGCCACTTGTCGTGGGTGCGCTTGACGGTGGTCGGGATCACCTGCGATTCCGCCAGCGAGTCGCGGAAGACCGTCGGTCCGATCGCGGTGACGCCTTCGGCGGTTGTCGAGGTGCCCATCACGGGGAAGTTGGCGGCCTTCGCGATCGGGAACGCGCGGAACGCCTCACCCGACAGTGTCGGACCGAGCACGATCGGGGTCTGACCGTCGGTGGTGAACTTCTGCATCAGGTTGACCGCCTGAGCGGGGTCGGTCGCGGAGTCTTGCACGTCGAACACGAGGTTCGCGCCGCCCGCGTCGATCTTGCCGGACTTCACGTCCTCGTTGGCGAGTTCGTAGGCGTTCTTCTGCGGCGTGCCGTAGACGCCGGCGCCGCCGGTGACGTCGGCGATCACGCCGACGTGCACGGTCTTGCCGGCCGCCGGGCCCTTCGAGGCTGCGCCCGATGGCGCGACGAGCGCGGCGATCGCGAGAAGCGCGAGCGCCGGCACCGTGTTTCGGTTCATCCTGTACTCCATGGGTCGCGTGGGATTGGAGCGCCGTTCGCAGGGTCGCCGACGGCATCCCCCGGCCGGGCAGCGTGCAAGTACGGGCGGAGCGTGCGCATGAATGCTCCGAACCGCAGATCGTTCTCCTCGCTGCTGGGCAGTTCCGTGTAGACGACCAGCACCCAGCGCGAAGAGTCGGCGAGCGTCAGGATCCCAGCGTCATGTGCGACCTCGTCCGTGTCGCCGGTCTTGTGCGCGAACGAATCGCCTGCGCCGAGGCCGCGCGAGAGCTTCACGTCCCACCACGACGTCGCCAGGATATTCCGCAGGGTGGCCGCCTCCGGGACGCGGTCTTCGGCGATCGCGGCGAAGAGCCGGGCCGCCTCGTGCGCCGGGAAGGCGTTGCGGCCGGTCGCCTCCGGATCGTCGATCAGCGGCAGATCGCCCGAGAGCTTGCGGCGGAAGAACGTCTCCCGGAAGCCGAGCGCGTGGACGTCCGCCGTGGCGCGCTCGCGACCGAGGACGTCGTAGAGCTGGTTGGTCGCGACGTTGTCCGAGCGCTGCAGCATGAAGGTGGTCAGCTCGAGGACCGTCGCGGCGTAGCCCGGCTCGATCGGCGAGGGAGCGTCGTTGACCGTCGCGTTGCTAGGATCGACGACCACCGGGGTGTCCCACGCCAGCCGGGCCGCGGCGATCGCCAACGTGACGGCGACTGCGAGCGGAACCTTGATCATCGAGGCAGGGTAGAGGAACCGGCCGTCGTCCCGGCTCCAGCCCGGTTGGGCCGATACAAGACCAAGGACGTGAATCTGGGCCGCACCGAGCCCCGCTTGCTCAGCGAACGCGGCGAGGTCGGGTTGGTGCATCAGATCAAACTGCAAGTGGGTACTTGCACGAATCTGTTCGGCCTGGTATCGTGTTCATGCAAGTACCCACACGCATGAGTTTCATGGAAGATACACACCAGAATCAACTTCGTTTATACGCCGATCACTCCGACGCCCGTTCGGAGATCGTTGCGGCCGTCGATGGACTGCTCGCGACCGAGGCGAGCAACCCGCGGCTTCGCGTCGTGCTCGGCGGAGCTCGTCTCCCCGACGAGCTGATCGCCGGCCTCGTCGCAGGCCTGCGACGGCTGCGCGAACGTGGCGGGGCGATCGAGGTCGAGCCCGCGAGCACGGCGGTGCGCGACACGCTGGCGCTGACCGGCCTGGACCGCGTCTTCGCGTTCCCGCTGGTTCCGCCCGAGCCGGACCGTTCCGAGCGGCCCCGCACGCTGGGTCGTCTGACCGCAGCGTCGTTGGCGGCATTCCTCGCCTTCGCCGGCCTGCCGGCGTTTGCGGCGGCCGACCACCCGACCGATCCGACCGTGATCCTGGCGCGGGTCGACGAGCGGAACCCGAGCCTGAGCACCTACCAAGGCCGGATGCACGTCGACTTGCGGATGACCTCGTTTCCGTTCATCCGCCAGCACCTGGAGGGGACGACGTACTTCAAGCGTCCGTCGAACTACGAGGTCGTCTTCGACAAGGTCCCCCCGCTCGCGAAGGGATTCGACCAGATGTTCGCCGACATCGGCGATCCGTCGAGCTGGCAGAAGAGGTTCGCGATCACCTACGAAGGCGAGCAGGACTACAACGGCCGCAAGGATATCCGGCTGCGGCTGGTCCAGCGCGTCCGCGGGATGATCGACCACGAGACGGTCCTGGTCGACCCGAACTCATGGGCGATCGACTCGATTCGTTACGACTACTATAACGGGGGGCACATCACCATGACGCAGACCTTCCATGAGGTCGGCGGCTATTCGATGCTCGCCGAGCAAAACGCCGAGATCGCAATCCCTTACGCGAACGCCGTCGCGCGCGGCTCCTACTCAGACTACAAGACCAACGTCGCCGTCGACGACTCGGTCTTCACGAAGAAGAAGTAAATGCTCACGACCGGTCAGCGCTCGCATGCCGGCGTCGAGGAGACGCGCGGTAAGATTCTGGCCGCTGCCCGCGACCTGTTCGAACGGAACGGGACCCGCGGGACGACGACGCGGGAAGTCGCGGAGCGCGCCGGGGTCAACGAAGCGACCCTGTTCCGGCACTTCGGCTCGAAGCGGGCGCTGCTCGACGCGATGCGCGAGCAAGCGTGCGGTGTCGAGCACCTGCGCTCGATCCTGGCCACGCTCCCCGGACGTGACTTCGCCGCCGACCTGCGGACGCTCGCCTACTACACGGTCGAGCACATGCTCGCGAAGCGCGCGATGATGTGCGTCTCGCTGGCCGAAGACGCGGCGGGAACCGACGATGCGCCCGAGTGGCGCGGGCCCTCGCAGATCCACACCGACCTCGCCGCGTACTTCACCGCCAAGGTCGAAGCTGGAGAGATTCGGGGCGATCCGACCTTTGCGGCGCGGTATTTCATGGGAATCCTGTTCTCGTACGTCGTGGGGCAGAAGCTCTGGAACAGCGCCGTCCCGGATCGAGCGGTGCTCGATGCCATCGTCGACGTCTTCATCAACGGAGTCTCAGCCTAGCTTGGAAACACGC
>CALEOJ010000293.1 GCA_937910425.1 uncultured candidate division WPS-2 bacterium | reverse complement strand
CGTCCGGCTGCGCTTTCCGACCGCCGACCTCTTCCGCGTCGACGTGCTGCGCGACGACGCGCCGGTGTGGTCGTCGGTCACCGGGCACAAGCCGATCCCGATCACCCGCCAGCTCGACGTGCCGCCGGGGCTCCTGCGCTTGGCGCAGGTGATCGTCGACTCGACGACCGACGATCGACGCGCGCTCGCGCCCGGCCGCTACACCGTGCGCGTCGCGATGCTCGGCACCAACTTCGGCATCGTCGTCGACAAGCCGATCGCGTTCGAGCCGCCCGACACGATCGCGAAGGCGCTCGCGACGAAGCCGGGCACGGTGATCACGATCGCCGGCGAACCGTACGTCGACGGCGGGACGCCGCGCCTGCGCGACGGGACGGGAACGATCCGCCTCTCACGCGCGCTCGGCCTGCGCACGACCGGAACCTTCGTCGTGCGCGGGTTCCTGGACGCGATCGGCGATGAACGCGTCTTCGACGTGGGCCGCAGCGCAGCGGCGTTCGAGAACGCACCCACCCCGCCACCTTAGCCGGCGGGCGGGAGCGCCTGGGGCCTCGCCTGCGCGATCAGATCGCGGTACATCCCGACCAACGCCAGAGCGTGGAATCCGTTGTATGCGACCAGAGCGACGATCGTCACGACGTACATCACGCCGCTGAAGCCCAACAGCGGGAACGGCGGCATGCGGAACTCAGTGTCGGAACCCATCGGGAGCGTCGCGAATTCCAGCGGTACCACGGCGGCGACCATCAGCAAACTGATTCCGTATTGGATCGCGTACAGGACGAGATAGACGATCGCCGATTGCCCGAAGAAGTGGCGCACCAGCAGGAACGATTCCCGGATCGCCTCGAAGCCGCCGCGGCCGCCCGACACGACGGCGGGTAGCGCGTACATCGTCACGAGCGGAAGCGCCAAGAGGGAGAGGCCCAGCGTCGGCAACAGCAAGATCAGCGCCGCGATCGCGAGCCCGAAGATGCCGATGGCCGCCACGAACGCTGCGCCGGCACGCGCACCGAACGCGGCCATACCGTCGCCCAGCGTTGCGCTCCCCCGCTCCCACGCGGCATCCGCCATCCCGTACGTCGCGATGGCGGCCCAGAGGCTGGCGAGAACCGCGAAGGCGAGAAAAACCAGGTACGCTCCGACGAGCGTGGCGATGAACCCGCCGGACCAGTGTTCCGGGTTGCCGTGCGCGATCGCCGCGATGACGAACACGATCACGAGGACGACCAGGACGACCATGATGGCGGCGGCCGCGATGAACGGCGGCAGTGCGACGGTCCAGTTGCGCTTGAAGAGCGCCCACGACCGCGAGAGCAGCGCGTCGAACGCGAGCGGTTTCGGAGCGGGGGCAGTCGTCACGCCGGATCCTCCTTGGCCTCGAGGTCGCGCAGCAGCGCGTCGTAGCAGCGATTGCTCCTTTCGCGCAGGGCTTCGAGATCACCGTCGTTCTCGATGACGTAGTCGGCGCGCGAGCGCGCCAGCTCCGGATCGATCTGGGCGGCCATCCGCCGTTCGACCGCCGGACGATCCGTCGCGTCGCGCGCGATCACCCGGGCGATCCGCGCCTCGAAGGGCGCGAACACCAGGACGGTCTTCTCGAAGCCGCGCCAGGCATCGCCTTCGAACAACAGCGGGATCACGTGCACGATCAGCCCGTCCGGCGCGGCGGCCTCGATCGCAGCGGCCAGCGCGCGGACGCGGGGATGGGTGATCGCGTTGAGCCGCGCGCGAGCCGCTTCGTCGCTGAAGACGATCTGCGCCATCGCCGGCCGGTCGAGCGCGCCGTCGGGGCGGATCGCCTGCGGCCACAGGGCGGCGATCTCGCGCAGCCCGTCGGACCGCGGCGCGACGACCTGGCGGGCCAGGATGTCGGCGTCGATGACGGTCGCGCCCCGCTTCGCGAACGCCGCCGCGACCGCGCTCTTGCCGGAGCCGATCCCGCCGGTCAGCCCGACCCTCAGCTTCGCCATCGCGGACGGGGTTCTGAGCAGGGCGGAGCCTCCCTCGCTCCGCGAGCAGGCGGGGGCATAACCTTGACTAGTCAGCCGCCATATTCAAGGTTACTAATTAACCTTGATCAAGCGTCCCGAGCGCAAACTTGAACGTGGGGTTCCCATAATCAAGGTTATTTGCTATCCTTGAATAACAAGAGGGATCATGGCGCACTTCGTCCGGCAGCGATGGCAGACCGATCTTGGCGGCATCGATATTCCGAAGCGCGACCGGCGATCGTGCTCGTACGACGCCTACGTCCCCGATACGCTGGCCGGCAGAGCTTTTGTCTTTGAAGGCAGCGTAGCCGCTGATGTCTCCGACGCGGAACGCGAAATTCTCAATCTCAACCATCACGCCTCAGCGCTCGTCGATACCGAAGCACTGGCCAGAATTCTTCTCAGAGCTGAATCCGTTGCGTCCTCGAAGATCGAGGGCCTCGAGATCAGTCCCCGCCGTCTGCTTCGGGCGGACGCCGCACAGAAGTTCGGCGACGTTGCCCCGGACGTCATAGCCGCCGAGGTTCTTGCGAACATCGACGCAATGGGTTTCGCTGCAGACGCGGTCCGAAACGGTGAACCAGTATCGCCGGATATTCTGTTGGAAGTCCACCGCCGACTGCTCACACCCACACACCTAAGCAAACACGCCGGGCGCGTCCGTACGGTACAGAATTGGATCGGCGGCAGTGACTATAATCCATGCTCAGCGGTCTTCGTGCCTCCGCCCCCCGATGAGGTGAAACGGCTTCTCAAGGACTTGTGCACGTTCTCCAATGATGACTCTTTGCCGACTGTGGCGCAAGCCGCAATCGCTCATGCCCAATTCGAGACGATTCACCCGTTTGTCGACGGCAACGGTCGCGTAGGTCGAACGCTGATCCATATGATCTTGCGACGAAGAGGAGTCGCATCGCGCGTCCTACCGCCGGTGTCATTGGTACTCGCTACGTGGTCTAAGCGATACGTCGCGGGACTCGTCGCGACGCGATATCAAGGCGATGCTCAATCACCCGCTGCTCGCGAGAGCATCAATCAATGGATAGCGTTTTTCGCTACCGCATGCAAACGCGCCGTCGAAGACGCGAGTATCTTTGAAAAACGCGTGAAGAAGATCCAGGAGGCGTGGCGCCTGAGACTAGGCGCCATTCGCGCGAACTCCGCAACGGATCTCCTGTTGCAGAAACTTCCGGGCGCACCAATCGTCACCGTTCAGCGTGCCGCCGAGCTGATCGGGCGCAGCGTCCAAGCTACGAACGAAGCGATTTCACGCCTGACAGAAGCCGAGATTCTCGTTCAGGCCCGAATGGCACGGCGAAACCGCGCCTTCGAGGCACGCGACATCATCGACGCGTTCACCGACTTGGAACGGCGTTTGGCGAGCCCGGCCGGCGATACGAGAGCTTCCTCGCCCAGACGGCGGGTTCCCTATCGGGTGTCATCCGCTCGCTCTACGTAGTATACTAGCCGCATGAATGCTGCGCCCGCCGTCCCGGCCGCGCCGGTTTCCGATGTCACGGAACACCCGCTGGTCCACGACGTCAACCAGGAACACATGGACAGCCTCAGCCCGGTCGAGCGCTTTTGCAAGCGCGTCGCCGACTGGACCGGGGCGCCGCTCGCGCTCGGGCTCGCCATCCTGATCCAAGCGATCTGGATACCGGTCGGAATCATCTCGAAGTGGGACGTGTTCCCGTTCGCGTTCTTGCTGACGTGCTCGAACGTGCTCCAGCTGATCCTGATCTTCATCCTCGCGGTGGGTCAGCGGCAGTCGGCCGCGCATGCGGAACTTCGCGCCGAGCACGACCACGACTCGATCTCGAGGCTGCTCTTCCACCAGGAGCTGCAGGAGCGCATCCTGATCCAGATCGCGTCGAAGACCGAAGCCAACGTCGAGGATCTCAAAGCGAGCGTCGCGCAGCTCGCCGCGCAAGACGACAGCCCGTGACGGCAACCGACTCGGCGTTCGTCGGGTCGATCCCCGCGCTGTACGATCGTCACCTCGGGCCGATGCTGTTCGCGCCGTACGCCGCGGATCTCGCGGCGCGCGTGCAAACGTCGCCGGCCGAACGGGTGCTGGAGGTCGCCGCCGGCACGGGGATCGTCACCCGTGCGCTGCACCAGACGCTCCCGGGCGCGACGATCGTCGCGACCGACCTGAATGCGGGGATGATCGCGCACGCCGCGCAACAGCTCGCCGCACCGAACGTCACCTGGGCCGAGGCAAACGCGATGGCGCTGCCGTTCGACGCCGCGTCGTTCGACCTGATCGTCTGTCAATTCGGAGCGATGTTCTTTCCCGATCGCGTCATCGCGTTCCGCGAGGCGCATCGCGTCCTCGTGCCGGGCGGGCGGTTCTTGTTCAACATGTGGGCGTCGCTGGATCACAACGAGATTCCGCGGATCATCGCGCACACGGTCGCGGCCGCGTTTCCGGACGATCCGCCGAGCTTCATCGAGCGCACGCCGCACGGACACGGCAATCCCGCGGTCACCGAGGCTGAGCTGCGCGACGCGGGGTTTTCGCGCGTCGGCGTCGAGATCGTCGAGCTGCCGAGCCGCGCGCCGTCGGCCGCCGACCCCGCGATCGGCTTCTGTCAGGGCTCGCCGGCGCGTATGGAGATTGCGGCGCGCGACGCCGGTCGTCTGACGGAGGTCACTGAGGCTGCAACGCGCGCGCTGACGCATCGTTTCGGGCCCGGACCGATCGAGGCACCGATGCGCGCGAACGTGTTCGACGCAACGAAATAGCCAAAAAAGAACGCGGGGGAGGCGTTTCCGCCTCCCCCGTGCATCAGAATCGAACGCGGCCTCGGCCGCGAATCGAACTCAGACGGTCTGTTGCAGTTCCGTGCCGATCGGGCCGAAGCCGTCCTCGAGCGGGATCTGGTCGAACTCTTCCGGAGCGACGTCGGCGACGTGCTGGATCGAGCCCGTGATGCGCCGCGTGCCGTGGTTGATGGTCAGCAGCGTGACCTCGACCTCCTGGCCCGGCGAATACTGAACGCTCGCGTCGAACTCGCCCTTCGGGACCATCGCAAGGACGCCCGGGACGATTTCGACCAGCAGGTAGTTCGGGGTGACCTTCACGACCTGCGCGACGAGCTTGTTGCCCTCCCACAGCTTGTCCGCGTGCTCGACCCACGGGTCGGGCAGCGCGTGCTTGAGCGAGAGCGAGACCTTCTTCGCCTCGGGATCGAACTTCATCACTTCGACCGAGACGGTGTCGCCGATCTTGACGACCTCCGACGGATGCTTGATCCGCGCGTACGACAGCTCGCTGTTGTGGATCAGCCCGTCGATGCCGCCGAGGTCGACGAACGCGCCGAACTCGGCGAGCCGGACGACGACGCCTTCGCGAATCTGACCGACTTGCAGCGTGCCGAGCAGCTCCTGCTTCTTCGCGTTGAGCTCTTCTTCGAGCACTTGGCGCTGCGAGAGCACGACGCGGTGGCGCTTGTGGTCGAGGTCGATGACCTTGAGCCGCAGCTTCTTGCCGACCAGTTCGTCGAGGTTGCCGACGGGTTGGCGACGGATCTGCGAGGCCGGAACGAACCCGCGCATGCCGAGATCGACGAGCACGCCGCCCTTGACGACCTGCGTCACGGTGGCTTCGATGACTTCGTCGTTGTCGTGCGCTTCGATGACCTTTTCCCAGGTCTTCAGCGCGCGGGCACGGCGCTCGGAGAGGTACAGCTGACCGTCCTGGTCGTCGATCCGGTGGATCATGACTTCCAGGGTGTCGCCGACCTTCAGCTCTTTCGGCTCGATCGCGAGCGAGAGCTCGCGGAACGGCAGAATCCCTTCGGACTTGCCGCCGATGTCGACCAGGAGCTCGTCCTGATACTTGGCGACGATGACGCCGGTGAGAACTTGGCCTTCGTCGAGAACCTTGAGGCTCTCTTCGTACAGGCGCTGCTCGAGTGCGAGCTGGTCTTCTTCTTCGTGGTGGACTTCGGGTACCGCGGGGGCCGGGGCGGCTGCTTGAGCCTGGGGGTCCTGCGGTTCGAGGTCGAGTGTAGTGGAAATGGTGCGGTAACTTCCTTCGTCTTTATTTTTACTTTTGACAGCCACGGCACCACCAGGTCCCGCGCTGACCGATCACCGTGCGGACGATGGGTTTCCCGCATCGCGGACACGGTTCGCCGAGGCGGCCATAGACGGCGAGTTGGTTTTGGAACCCGCCCTTCAGCCCCTCAGCATCGACGTAATCGTCGACGGACGTCCCCCGCGCCTCGATGGAGCGGTGGAGTACGTCTCGGATCGCGCCGTGCAGCCGGCGCCTTGCGGGCCGGCTGATCCTGTGGGACGGTCGGCTCGGCCGGATCCCCGCTTCCCACAAGGCTTCGCACGCGTAGATGTTCCCAATCCCGGCAATTCGGCTCTGGTCGAGCAGAAACGCCTTGATCGGCGTGCGACGCCCGTCCAGCATACTCAGAAACGCTTCCCTGGTAAACCCCTCAGAGAGCGGCTCGACCCCGCCGTCGGCGTCCCAGGGGTCGCCGGCCGCAAGCAAGCGCATCCTTCCGAACTGCCGGACGTCGGCGAAGCTCAGCCGCGTCCCGTCGGTGAACACCAGCATGACATGGGTGTACGGATACGGCTCGGAGTAGCCCAGCGGGTGGACGATCAGCCGCCCGGTCATCCGCAGGTGGACCGCCAGCCGGCGCCCGGAGGCAAGCTGGAAGACGACGTACTTGCCGCGCCGGCCGACGGCGGCGATCGTCTCGCCGGCGAGGGCCGCGGCGAAGGTCTCGCCCGGCGGGGCGATCGCGATTTTCGCCATCGTCACCGTCACCGCAGCGACAGTCTTGCCGGTCAGGGCGTTGGCGAGACCACGCGCGATCGTCTCGACTTCAGGAAGCTCGGGCACCGACCGTAAGACCCCGCTCGACGCATCTCGCGTTGCACGGCGTTCCCTCGAATGGCCCGCTACACTCTCCAAGGGGACCGTGCGCAGTCCCGCTAACTCTGGGCCCCACCGTGCGAACGCTCGCGCTTCGTTACGTCTTCGAGGACGTGCCGCGTCTGGTCGCGTCGCTGGCCGGGATCGCGTTCGCCGTCGCGCTGGTGCTCGTCCAGACCGGGATCTACTCGGGCTTCGTTCGCTCGACGACGCTGCTCGTCGACAACTCCGAGGCTGACCTCTGGGTGGCCTCGCGGGCGATGTCGTACCTCGAGATCACCTTGCCGGTCCCGTACTCGTGGGTCGCGCGAATCGGTGCGCTCGACGGCGTGCAGCACGCCGAGCCGCTCGTGCTGCGCTCGGCGATCTGGCAGAGTTCCGACGGCACGCTCGACTACATTCGCGTGATCGGTTTCGAACCGGCGGGCTCATCGCTTCGACTTGGCGTCTCGCCGGCCGCGCTGACTGCGATGCGGCACGGTGACGTCGCCACCGACGCCGCGCAGCTCGCGTCGCTCCACGCTGCCGGCGTCGGCGCACGCGGCACGATCCACGGTTTGCCGGCGCGTGTCGCCGTGCTCACGCAGGCCAGCCAGCCGATCATCTCACCGACGTTTCTGTACGCGTCGCTCGACAGCGCGGTCGCGTGGGCGCCGCTGAGTCTGAACGAGATCATGGACGGTCAGCACGGCTCGGGGACGCCGCTCAACTACGTGCTCGTGCGCGTGCGCACGCCGGGTTCGGTGAACGCGGTGCGCGCCGCGATCGAGCGCGCGCTGCCGTCCGCGCGCGCGTTTCCGCGCGAGGAGATGGCGGCGATCACGCGCACGTTTTGGGTCGAGCGAACCAAGATCGGCTTTCTGCTGCTGCTCGGCGCCTCGCTCGGCGTCTTCGTCGGCGGGATCGTCGTCGCGCAGATCCTGTACGCGTCGGTGAACGAGCACCTGCGCGAGTACGGCACACTCAAAGCGCTGGGCATCGGCGACCGCGCGCTCTACGGCGCTATCGCGCTGCAAGCGTTGACGCTCGCGGTGCTGGGATACATCCCCGGGCTGGCGATCGGGATCGGCGTCGCCGCTGCCGCGGCTGCGGGGCGCGGGACACCGATCGAGATCACACCGTCCGGCGCCGTGCTCGCGTTCGCGGTGGCGCTGCTCACCTGCATCGCGGCGGCGTTCGTCGCCGTGCAGCGCGCCGTGCGCGTCGATCCGGCCTTGGCGTTCGGTGCCTGAGACGATGCGCTCCGCGGTCGTCGCGGGCGACGCGCTCTACTACCGGTATCCGGGCAGCGTCGCGGCCGACGACGTGCTGCACGGCGCTTCGCTCGCTGTCGCGGCCGGCGAGATCGTACTCGTGCGCGGTCACTCCGGCTCCGGAAAGACGACGCTGCTCTCGGTGCTGGCCGGACTGCTCAGCCCGGCGCGCGGTACCGTCACGGTGACCGGGACCGATCTCGGCGCGCTCGATCGCGGCGCTCGCGCGCGGTTGCGACTGGCTAAGGTGGGCTTCGTCTTCCAGCGCTTCCAGCTGATCGCAGCGCTGCGCGCGCGTGAGAACGTCGAGCTGGTGCTGCGGGCGGGCGGCGTCGCGCCACGCGACGCGCGCCGCCGTTCACTCGAAACGCTCGACGCGCTCGGGCTCGGCGCGAAGGCCGAACGCTATCCGCGCGAGCTCTCGGGCGGAGAACAGCAGCGCGTCGCGATCGCGCGCGCGCTCGCAAAATGCCCCGCGGTCATCTTCGCGGACGAACCCACCTCCTCGCTCGACAGCAGCAGCGGCGCCGAGGCGACGGCGCTGCTGTGCGCTCTGGCGCGCGGCAATGGCGCCGCGGTCGTGATCGCGTCGCACGACGAGCGCATCGCGCCGTTCGTCGACCGGATCGTCTCGGTCGCCGACGGGCGCTGCGGCTGAGCCTACGCTGGTGCGTCGTTCTTGTGGACGCCGTACTGCTTGGGCGCGAAGTACCACTCGGGAAGCGCTTTGGGGAAGGTGACGTCGCTGAAGGTGTACTGCGTCTCGAACTGGCCGTAGCGCGTCTCGCCGCGGATCGACGCGATCAGCGGCAGACCGCCCGGCCCGGGCGTGAAGCGCACGTCGAACTCGTCGTCGATCGACTGACCGCCCATACCGAGATAGAGGTGGTCGCGCACGAGCGCCCGGCGCAGATCGTACGACGTCGCGTCCACCCAGATCTCGTCGAGCCGGTTGCGTTCGGCGTCGCTCTTCGCCTCGAGCCAGAGGTGGATCAGGTCGCCGTCGCGCGCGATCCGGCGTGCCCGGTAGTCGCCGTCGAGCGCGCCGACGCGGCCGATCTCCGGCAGTGGCGACGCCGCGTCGCGCGGCGGCGGCGCGACGACACCGGACGGCACGGCGCT
>CALEOJ010000292.1 GCA_937910425.1 uncultured candidate division WPS-2 bacterium | reverse complement strand
CGACGCGTTCGCCACGCGCGTCGATCCCGGCCACGATGCGGTCGCCCCAGCGGTCGGCGATCGCGCGCGCGTCGTCCGGATGTTCGACCAGCAGCGTGCCGATCACGACCGCGCTCGCGCCGGCGGCGAAGCGCGCGGCGACGTCGTTCGCGCTGCGGATCCCGCCGCCGGTCTGGACCGGAACGTCGACGGCCGCGCAGATCTCCCGCAGCGCGCGTTGATTTTCGCCGGTGCCGAACGCTCCGTCGAGGTCGACGACGTGCAGTGCCTGCGCGCCGTCGGCGACGAACGCCCGCGCGCGCGCGACCGGATCGGCGTCGTAGCGCGTCTCGCGCGCCGGGTCGCCGCGTTCGAGACGCACCGCGTGCCCGCCGCGGAGGTCGATCGCAGGATAGAGCGTCAGCGGGTGCACGATCGTTCGCCCTTCGACAAGCTCACAAGGCGGCGATGCGGAGGAAGTTGTCGAGCAGACGGGCTCCGGTGGAGCGGCTCTTCTCCGGGTGGAACTGCGTGGCCATCACGTTGTCGCGGGCGACGATCGCGGCAAAGCGTTCGCCGTACTCGCACGACGCAACGACCGAGTCGGCTCCGGTGACGCGGTACGAGTGGAGGAAGTACGCCCACGCTCCGCTCGCGATGCCGTCGACGAACGGGTGCGTGCGCTCGATCACGAGATCGTTCCAGCCCATGTGCGGGACCCGGGGAGCGCCGGTGAAACGGCGTACCTCGCCGGGTAAGATACCGAGGCCGACGGCGCCGCCGTACTCGTCGCTGGAGTCGAACAACACTTGCATACCGACGCAGATCCCGAGAAACGGTCGCCCCGCGGCGATCGCACGGTCGATCGCACCATCGAGTTTCCGCTCGCGAATAGCATCGATCGTCGCCCCGAACGCTCCGTCGCCGGGCAGGATCGCCGCCTGCGCCCGGTCGACGTCGCGCGGGTCTTCGGTCAGCGTAAACGTCGCCCCGCGTCGCTCGAGCGCGGCGATCAGCGAACCGACGTTGCCGCCGCCGTAGTCGATCACCGCGATCTTGGGAGTCGTCATCGGCTTCTGCGTTCGCTCGCGGCCGCGGCATTGCTTGCCTCCGCGCTGACCGCGTGCAGCGGCGGCGGGAGCGACGCGCAGCCGATCGCCCAGCAGCCGAGCCCCACGCCGGTCCCTGGACCGACCGCGCCGCCCGCCAACGCGAGCCTGCGCGTTCCGTCGGGCTTCATCGTCAGCACGGTCAGGACCAGCTCGGTCGCGGTCAGCGGTTCGACGCTGTACGTCGGTGTCGGCTCGTCGTGCAGCATGCGCCGAGATCGATGCGACCCGCGCGACCGTGCAGCGGATGGGGACTGACGGCAGCGCGATGACGACGCAAGCGAAGCGCTGCGCAACGCGATCGCGCTGGCGACCGATCCGTCGAGCGGCACGGTCTGGGCCGGCGGTGCCGGTCAAGACAGCCTTGCGCCGGGCCATCCCTACGAGTTCATGGACCCCGTCTCCGCGCGCGCCGCGCCGGCCGACTACGGCTGGCCGGACTGCGAGGAGAATCACGTCGCCTACACGAGCGGCGCGAACTGCGCGAACCGGCTCGGGGTCCCGCATCGGACGGACGACCGGGGTCGCGGTCGGCGCGCAAGGGAGCCTGTTCGTCGCCGACGACGCCGCCGGCGCGGTCTACCGGATCCGGCCGGCCGGCACGGCCACCTCGGGGGCTCACCGCCGATAGAGAACGGGCGCGCGGGGGAAACCAGGGCTAGATGGTCTTGCACCGTTTCCTCGCATTCGCGGCGGCGTGCACGCTCGTCGCCGCCGCCCGCGGTGCCGCACCGCTCCCCGTCCAGGCGGCCGCGGCGGTCGCCCTCACCGTTCCGAGCGGCTTCGTCGCCGAACGCATCGCGAGCATCACCTCGGCGCGCGAGCTCTCGGTCGCGCCGAACGGCGATCTGTTCGTCGGCACGTCGGGGAACGCGATCTACGTCGTCCCGGACGCCGAGGGCAATCCGGGCGAACCGCGGCGGTTCGCGACCGTCGACGACCGCCCGCTGGCGGGCGTGCTGGTGGCCGGCGACACGGTGTTCGCGGGCGGCCAGTTCGGCGTGTACAAGATCGCGTACCGCAGCGGCGACCGCGAGGCCCGCAGCGCTCCGCAGAAGATCGCGAGCGTCCGCACCGGCGGCGGCCGCGGCCACTCGACGACGACGGTCGCGCTCGCCAAGGGAACGCTCTACGCGAGCGTCGGGTCGTCGTGCAACGCGTGCGATGAGAGCGATCCGACGCGCGCGACGATTCAAGAGATGACGACGGACGGCAAGAACGTGCACGCGCGCGCGGTCGACATTCGCAACGCGATCGCGCTCGCGGTGAAACCCGAGACCGGTGCGCTTTGGGCCGGCGTCGCGGGACGCGACGATCTCGAGCACGGTCACCCGTACGAGATCTTCGACGACGTCACGTCTCACGCCGGCACGCCCGATTACGGCTGGGTGAAGTGCTACGACGACCGCAAACCGGTCGGCGGCGCAAGCTGCGCGAACGTCGTCGTGCCGAAGGGCGTGTTCCCGGCATACGACACGCCGATCGGCGCGGCGTTCTATCCGCTCGACCAGAAAGGCGCATATGCGTTTCCGGCGAGCTATCGCGGCGGTGCGTTCGTCACCCTGCACGGCTCGTGGCACCAGCCGCCGGTCCCGCCGCGCGTCGCCTTCGTGCCGTTCAGGAACGGCGAACCCGCGAAGCCCGTCGACTGGTCGGATCCGGGCGCGCAGTGGACCGAGTTCGGCGGCGGTTGTCAAGCCGCCGACGGTTCGCGCGCGTGCCGGCCGACCGGTGTCGCGATCGGCAACGACGGTTCGCTGTTCGTGAGTGACGACGCGAGCGGTTCCGTTTACCGCGTCAGACCGGTGCGGCGCTGATGCGCGGATAATGGACATTCAACCCTTCGCCTGGACCGAAGCGGCGTCGTTCCGCGTGATCGCGGACGCCGTCCCCCAGATGATGTGGTCGGCGTTGGCCGACGGCTGGATCGACTGGTACAACGCGCGCTGGTACGACTACACCGGCCAGACGCGCGACGAAGCGGAGGGTTGGGGCTGGCAAGCGGTTCATCACCCCGAGGATCTGCCGGAGGTCATGCGCGCGTGGCCGCGCTCGATCGCGACCTGCGAACCGTTCGAGATGGAGTTCCGGCTGCGCGGTGCGGACGGACGCTTCCGCTGGTTCCTCACCCGCGCCACGCCGCTGCGCAACGACGACGGCTGCGTCGCGCGCTGGTTCGGAACGAACACCGACATCGACGGCGCGCGCGGCGCGCGCGTTCGCGAACAGTTCTTCTCGCAGCTTGGCGCCGAGCTCGCGGGCGCGCTCTCCCTCGATCAGACGCTGCGGGTCATCACGCGGCGTATCGTGCCGGAGTTCGCCGACTGGGCGCTGGTGAACCTGATCGACGATCGCGGTGAGGTGCGGCTCGCGGCCGCGTACCACCGTGACGATGCGAAGCGCGCGGTTCTCGACCAACTTCGCGGACAGACGTATACGAATCTCGCCGCGCACAGCGCGACGGCGGAGGTACTGCGCACCAGCCGTCCGGTCGTCTACGAAACGCTTCCCGTGGAGGGCGCTGGGCCGGTCGTCGACGCGCCGTTCCGCGACGTGTTCGGGCTCCTCGGATACGACTCGGCGGTGATCGTGCCGCTGTTCTCGGGCGGACGCATCGTCGGGACGCTGAACGCCGTGCTGCGCAGCAGCGGTCGCGCGTACGCGCGCGCCGACGTGCCGTTCTTCGAGGAACTCGGGCGCCGCATCGCGCCCGCGATCGGCAACGCGACGGCGTACGAGCGCGAACGTCGCGTCGCGACGACGTTTCAAGAGGCGGCGCTGGTCTCGTCACTGCCCGACGTCCCCGGGATCACGTTCGATGCGATCTATCAAGCCGCGATGCTGGAGGCGACCGTCGGCGGCGACTGGTACGACGCGTTCCGGCTCCCCGACGGCCGCCTCGTCCTCTCGGTCGGTGACGTTGCCGGAAAGGGCCTCGACGCGGCGGTCGCGATGGCAAGCGTGCGGCAGAGCATCCGCACCGCCGCCCTCATCAACCCCGAACCGGTCGCGGTGCTGAACGCGGTCGACCGCATCGTGCGCGCGATGGGCCGCTCGCCGTTCGTCACCGCGTTCGTCGGCGTGCTGGATCCCGTCAACTTCGAATTGCGGTTCGCGTCGGCGGGGCATCCGCCGCCGCTGCTGCGCGGACCGGACCGTAGCGTGCGCGTGCTCTTCGCGCCCGATCTGCCGCTCGGCATTCGCGCGCACACCGGCAGCACCGGGACGACGGTCGACATCGAGCCGGGCTCGGTGCTGCTGTGCTACACCGACGGGCTCACCGAGTTCGATCGCGATCCGATGCGCGGCGAGGCGGCCGTCGCGGCCGCGCTGGCGTCGACCGACGACGAGATCGCGCACGCGATCTATGCCGGCGTCTCGGGCGGACTGCCGCCGCACGACGACGTTGCGATCCTCGCTGTCTCGTTCGACCGGCCGCTCACCGCGATCGACGGTCCGCGCCGCGCGTCACGCTGGCGTTTCGAGGTCACCGATTCGGATGCCGCGCAGCGCGCGCGCGGCGCGTGCATCGCGCGGCTGCGAGGAGCAGGGCTCAGCGACGCGGACGTGTTCAGCGCCGAGCTCGTCTTCGGCGAGCTGCTCGGGAACGTCGTGCGCTACGCGCTCGGACCGGTCGAGGTGATCCTCGACGTCTCGGGCGAAGCCGCCGTGCTGCACGTCGCCGACGACGGCCGCGGCTTCGAGTTCCGTCCGCGGCTGCCGGCCGACCTCCTCTCCGAGCGCGGCCGCGGCTTGTTTCTCGTCACCGCGTTCGCCGAGGAGCTGACGGTCGAACGGCGGCGCGGCGGCGGCAGCCACGCACGCGCCGTCCTACGCGGGCAGACATATTACCGAGGCGCATCGAGCCTGAGCAGGGACGCGGTGTTGTGAACGCTCGAGGTCGGACGGCGGCCGAGCGAGCCGTCTTCAGGCAGGAGGGCTCGTCGAGGCTGGGTATAGGCGTCCACGATATGTCCGATGCCACGTGGGAGCTCCTCGTCGAAGCGCGCCCGCACTCGCACTTCGTGCAGCTGCACGACGCTACCGACGCAACCGCCCTGCTCGCCAACATCGGACGCTACCTCGCCGAAGGCTTGGTGCGCGGTGAAGGCGCGGTCGTCATCGCGACGGAGGCTCACCGGGCGGGGGTACCTGCCGCAGTCGCCGACGCCGGTTTCGCCCCCGAGGCGGCGCTTCGCGACGGGCGGCTCGTGCTCTTGGACGCGCACGAGACCCTGGACCGCCTCTTGGTCGACGGCCAGCCCAATCCGCAGCGGTTCACCGAGGTCATCGGTTCCTTGATGCGCACCTTGGGCGCGCGCACGGGCCGCCGCGGGATTCGCGCCTACGGCGAGATGGTCGGCGTCCTCTGGACAGCCGAACGCTACGCCGCTGCGATCCGCCTCGAGGAACTCTGGAACACCCTGCTCGCGGAAGGCAGCTTCGAGCTGTTCTGCGCCTACCCGATCGACGTCTTCGGCGAGGGGTTCCGGCCCGACGACGTCGACGCGCTGCTCGCAACGCACACCCATCTGCTGCCGGCCGGAAACGCCGCGCTGCAGCGCGCGGTCGACCGCGCGATGGATGAGGTGCTGGGTCGGCACGCCGACGGCGTGCGGGAGCTGAGCGATTGCGCCGGCCGCCCGTCGTGGGCGGCGCTACCGACCGCCGAAGCGGCGATCCTTTGGCTGCGTGCCAACCTGCCGGCATACGCGGACGAGATCGTCGCCCGCGCGCGGCGCTACTACCGCGCTGCCGCCTGACGCCTACGTAGCCGCGCCGCCGACCAGCGCTAGCGCCTCTTCGCGCGTCTCGCGGAAATGCGCGTCGCGAATCGACCCGGCATGGGTCAGCCAGTCGTTCGGGCGGCGCGGCGGGACGACCGCCACCAAGGCGCCGTAACGCAGCGAACGGCGGATGAAGAGGACGAACTCGCCGGCGATCAGTGCGTCGATGCGAGCGGCGGCCGAGAGGTCGAGCACCAGCGAGCGCCCCTTCGAGAGTTTTGCCGCCTCGAGGATGCCGTGCACCTCCGGATAACGCGCCAGCTCGAGATCGCCGACGAACGTGATGATCGCGGGCTCCATCATGCGCTTTGAACATTGGCGCCGACCCCAATCGCGCCTTGGTTTGCTATGCTCGTTGCCCGGTCCGAACGAGGATGCCCGATGCGGCCGCCGCGGCTGCGCGGGCGTCTGCGACGAGCGCGGCGACGATCGCCGCCGCCGGCAGCGGCTTGGCCAGCGCGACCGCCTGACCGGTCCACATCGAGAGGTACTCCGGGCGTTCCTGAGCCGCCGCGGCGCTGCGCACGTCGCGCGTCAGCCAGTGCTGATGCGGATACGGCGCGATCTCGGCGGCGCCGCTCATCTCGTCGATGAAACGGTTACGCACGCCGCGCGCATGGCGGCCGGAGAAGACGCGCGTCAGCGTCGTGCGTTTCACCGCGTCCGAGGCGAGCACGCGGCGATAGACCGGCGACGCTCCCGACTCCTCGCAGAGCAGCAACGCCGAACCGACCTGCGCGGCGGTCGCACCGAGCGCGAGCACGGCGGCGACGGCGCGTCCGTCGCCGATCCCGCCCGCGGCGAGCACCGGAATCGAGACCGCGTCGACGGCCAGCGGGACGAGCGCGAGCGTTCCGATCGACGAGTCCTCGATCGGTGCGAGGAAGCTCCCGTGGTGACCGCCGGCCTCATAGCCTTGCACGCACACCGCGTCGACGCCGGCGCGCTCCAGCGCGACCGCTTCGTCGGCCGTCTTCGCGGTACCGATCGTGAAGATTCCGGCGGACCGGCAGGCGTCGAGCACCCACGGTTCGGGGATCCCGAAGGTGAAGCTGAAGACGGCCGGCCGCGCCTGCAGCACCGCGGCGAACTGCTCGTCGAAATTCAGCGCGTTCGCCGGCGGCTGCGCCGGATGCGGGATCCCGAGCGCTGCGCGATACGGGCGCAGCCGTTCGTGCGCGCGCTCGAGCTCGGCGGCGGTGACCGCGACGGACGTGCCGACGAACAGGTTCACGGCGAACGGCCGCGCCGTGAGCCCCCGAACCTGCGCGATCAGTGCGTGGATCGCCGCCGGCGTTTCGTAACCGACCGGCAGCGAGCCGAGACCGCCGGCGTTCGAGACCGCGGCGACGAGCCGCGGCGTGGTCGCGCCCGCCATCGGCGCCGCAACGATCGGGAGGTCGAGAAACGGCATGGTGCGCATCGCTGAAGTCCTCATAGACGCGGGCGTTTGGTTGCTGGGTTTCGGCGGTAAGCCTTCCGCGACGTGAGCGAGACGAACGACGAACGAACCGTGCCGGAGCTGATCGATGGCGTTCGCAAGCGGGTCCAACGCCGCACGTTCGTGCAAGACGTCAGCGACCCGCTCACCGGGCAGATCGACCGCCGCAAGATCGCGGCGAAGTTCAACAACCTCGAGCACGCGGTCGACGAGCTGGCCGACGCCGTCGAGAAAACCGTCGAAAAGTCCGCCTAAGCGCTGCGCCACGCGCCTGTCATTCAGTCTCCCCACGACGAGCCGAAACGGACGCGCCGATACGCTGCAAAAAGCGTTAGCGGTGCCGACGATCACGGAAAGAGCCTCGTAACGGAACCGACCAGGAGCTAGGAGGGCAGCGGGGGTGACGAACGTGGCGGGGCAGCGGCCCTCGCGCAAGGATCGCAGACGCGAGCGAAGCCTGCCGCCCGAACACGACTTTTCGGTCGCCGGGATCGGGATCGCCGTCGTGTGCGTGGTCATCGCCGTGATGTTCAGCGTCTGAGCCTGCGGGCTGAGCCGGGGTCGAAGTCCTCAGCCGCCTTCGGTCAGCGAGCCTTTCGTCGACGGAACCTCACCCGATGCGGTGAGCACCTTCGCCTGCGCGAACGCGCGGGCGAAGGCTTTGAACGCGGCCTCGCACAGATGGTGGTTGTTCGTGCCGGCCCAGCGCAGCAAATGCAGGTTGAACTTGCCGTGGTCGACCACGCTGCGGAAGAAATGCGGAACGAGCTCGGTCGGCAGCGCGCCGAGCGCCGGGACCGAGAGCGGGACATCGTAGTTCAGGTACGGCCGTCCGCTGAGGTCAACCGCGCACTGCACCAGCGCGTCGTCGAGCGGAATCGCGATCGAGCCGAAGCGCGCGATCCCGCGCTTGTCGCCGAGCGATTGGTCGATCGCGCGCCCGAGCGTGATCCCGACGTCCTCGATCACGTGGTGGTGATCCATTCCGTCGCCGCGCGCGGTCAACTCGAAACCGAGCCCGCCGTGCGTCGCGAACGCGCCGAGCATGTGGTCGAAGAAATCGACGCCGGTCGCGATCGAGACGGGGCCGCCGTCGAGCGCAAACCGCAGTTCGACCTGCGTCTCGCGCGTCTCGCGCTTGACGTGCGCGCTACGCTTCAATGTCACCCTGAGCCTGTCGAAGGGTGAGGGGGGCCGTTCGTGCCGGG
>CALEOJ010000291.1 GCA_937910425.1 uncultured candidate division WPS-2 bacterium | reverse complement strand
TGAAGGTCTTCAACTGTGACCCCGATCTGTTCGAGCGCATGGGGGTGGAGCGAGCCGGCGATCGTTTCCACATCCCGGTGGCGAAGCGCGTCCCCGCCCGGGTGATGGGCTCCGGCCTCGGCCGCCAATCCGTCGCCCGCGGCGACTACGACATTCAGTGCTTCGACGAGGCGACGGTGCGCGAGTTCGGGCTGCGCGAGCTCCGGCTCGGCGATCTGGTCGCGATCGTCGACGCCGACAACTCGTTCGGCCGCGTCTATCGCAGCGGCGCGGTGACGATCGGGGTCGTCGCCCACGGTATGTCGTACATTGCGGGCCATGGACCGGGCGTGACGACCATTTTGACATCGGCGAGCGGCGCGATCGAGCCGTGCATCGACGCAGGCGCGAACCTCGCCACGATCTTGGGGCTGCGATGAACGACCCGCGTATCGATCCGATCTCGCCCGAACAGCGCGCCGAACCGGTCGTCGTCGTCGCGTACGACCCTGCGTGGCCGGCGTCGTTCGAGCGGGTGCGTGCGGTGGTTGCAGCGGCGCTCGGCGATTTGGCGGTCGGCATCGAGCACGTCGGCAGCACCGCCGTCCCCGGGCTCGAGGCGAAGCCGATCGTCGACGTCGACGTCGTGATCCGTCGCACCGGCGATCTCGACGACGTCGTGCGGCGGCTCGCGGAGATCGGCTACACGCATCTCGGCGACCTCGGAATCGTCGGGCGCGAAGCGTTTCGCGCGACGAAGGAATTGCCGCGCCACCATCTCTACGTGTGCGCGTCCGGCGCGCCGCCGCTGCAGGCGCACCTGATCCTGCGCGACGCATTGCGCGACGACCCCGCGCTTGCGGCACAGTACGGCAGGCTCAAGCGCGAGCTAGCCGAACGCTACCGCGACGATCGCGACGCCTACGCGGAGGGGAAGAGCGCGTTCATCACGGCCGTGTTGCTGCGCGAGCGCGACGGCCGCGACAAACGGGCGTCCCGCCGCCGTCGCGGATGAGAGAGGATTGAGCAATGGGGTTGCAGCTCAGCGAGCACTTTTCGCAGGCAGAACTCACGACCACCGAGACCGGGCACGACAATCCGCCGAATGCGACGGCCGTCGGCGGCGTACCGAACAGCGCGCACCGGCTCGGCTTTGCGTGCGATTTCGTGTGCCCGAGCTTCGGTTCGCCGCTCGAGGTCTGCCGTGCGCTCGACGCGGCCGAGAAGGCCGGGCGAATCAAATTCGACCAGCTCATCCAAGAGGGCGGCTGGATCCACATCTCCCGCGATCCGCAGCTGCGCGGTCAACGGCTGACGCTGACCGGACCGGGTCAGTACGCGGCCGGGATCCATCCGACGCCTGCGTGATCTCGCGGCTTCAGCGTTTCGCGCGGCGGAGGTGGACGACGTTCGCGCGGTAGTCGAACCACAGGTCGTACGTTTTCAGCAAGTCGGTCCCGATGATCCCGTCGACGTCTTCGGTGCCGAGGTCGGCGTTCGCGACGTCGGCGGTCGCGCCGCGCGTGGAGATTCCGCCGAGCTCGAAGATCGGCAGCCGGGTCGGTTCGGCGTTCGCGTAGCCGCCCATCCCGCGCACGTGCATCGTGCTGGCGACGCGCTCCGGCGTGAAGTCGCCGCGCTCGGCGAACGCCGTTTCGAACACGGTGCGGTTTGCGCCAGTGTCGAGGACGACGCGACCGTTGGCGCTGCCGGCGCGCGCCTGGACCGCCGGCGTCTTGTCGTCGAGCGCGACGGCGACCGCAGCGGTATCCGTGGGCGCGCGGAAGTGTTCGGGCGCGATCGCCTCGGCGAGGTTCTTCCCGAGATCGAAGTGCACGACGGTGTCGGCGAAGAACTCGAACCCGAGCAGGCCGGCGATGTGCGTGTGAGCGTCGGCGTGGAACGGAATCGTCACCACGCGGCAGACGACGTTGCGCATTCGCAGGCCGCCCAGGGTGATCTGCGGCGCGATCGTCGTGCTCTCGGGGAACGTTCCCAGCGTCGAGCCGACGCGCCCTCCGTAGTGGTCCAGGCCCTGCTGCTGCGCGACTGAGGGGTCGACGACGATCCCGGCTGCGCCCGAGTCGAGCAAGAAATCGTACGCGCCGCGACCGACGATGACGCGCACGACGGCGAGCCCGTTGACGAAGCGCACGGGGAGCCGGACCGTCGTCTGCCGCTCCGGAAACTCGACCAGCCGGCGCGTCGGCGGTTGATCGACGTCGCGCACGTCCGGCGTCGTGTCGAGCGAGCGGTTCACCAGGATCTGCTCGCGCTCGTTGCCCAGCGAGTCGGTGGTGCGCACGCGCGACGGTTCGGGGACCCCCTCGACGCTGCGATAGTCGTCATACGTCGTGGTGTACCGCCGCCGCCGCTCGACGTACTCGCGCCGGACGAGATTGCCGCTGCGCTTGTCGACGAACAGCCACTCATGCCGTCCGGTCGGCGGGTTCACCTCGACGACATACGCGCTCAGCGCCGGCGAGTCGCCGATCACGTGCACGTAGTGCTCGTCGCCGGGTTCGCGGAACGTGCGCTCGCTGACCGCGTCGCGCTGTTCGTGGATCCCTGGATAGGAGAAGACGATCCCGTTGCGGTTCTGCTCCCAGCGGACGCCGTGCAGCACGCCGCGCTCGTACGAGAGCGGTCCGAGCGTCGTCGTCTCGCGGACGTCCTTGCCGAGCCGGTTGACGCGGTACGAACCGACCGTGCCGTCTTGAAAGAGTCGCCAGTCCTCGAGGACCGTGGCCGCGCGCGTGTGCTCGCGAGCGTGCGCGCGTTCGTACAGCGCACGGACCCGCGCCAGCGGCGCACTCGGCGCGACGAGCCCCCCGGGTTCCTCGTCGATCGCCGCTCCGGCAGGCGCGGCAACCACGATCAGCGCGGTCAGCAGCAATGCTCCCCGCAGCACCCGGCGGCTTCGGCCGAAGGCCGAAGCCACTAGAGGGATCCCACCGGTCCCATCGCTTCGAGCCGCTTCTTGAGATCGCTCAGGAAGCCGCTCGCGACTGCTCCGTCGACGACGCGGTGGTCGAGTGACATACAGACGTTCATCATCGAACGAATCGCGATCGAGTCGTCGTCGCGTACGACCGGGCGCTTCACGACCGCTTCGCTCGTGACGATCCCGGCTTGGCCGGGGACCAGGATCGGCGCGCTCAAGATCGATCCGTTGGCGCCGGTGTTGTTCACGGTGAACGTACCGCCGGAGAGATCGTCGGCGCCGAGGCGGCCGCGGCGGGCTTTGTCGATCAGCTCGCCGGCCGCGAGCGCGATCCCCTTGATCGAGAGTTTGTCGGCGTTGCGGATCACCGGCACGATCAGGTTGCCGTCGGCCGCGATCGCGATCCCGACGTTCACGTCGAGGTGGACGCGGATCCCTTCGTCAGTGAACGTCGCGTTCATCAGCGGAAACCTCGCCAGCGACTCGACGACGGCGCGAATGAAGAACGGCAGCAGCGTCAGTTTGACGCCGTAGGCCTTTTCGAACGCGTCCTTCTCGCGCACTCGCCATTTCCACACGTTGCTGACGTCGACTTCGGTCGTCGTCCAGGCGTGCGGCGCGGTCCGCTTCGAGTCGACCATGCGCTGCGCGATGATGCGGCGCGCCTGCGTTAGCGGGATCAGCTCGCCCGGCCGGGCATCCGCATACGACGGCTTCGCGCCGGTCGCGCGAGGCGCAACGGGGGGCGGCGCGACCGCTGCCG
>CALEOJ010000290.1 GCA_937910425.1 uncultured candidate division WPS-2 bacterium | reverse complement strand
GGGGTCGGGCGCGGCGTGGGGCGCGACGTCTCGATCGCGATGCGCGTCGTCACCGCTTGGCTCTCCGTGTTGTCGGGGCGTGCGGGGCTATGCAGCAGCCCGAGGATCACCTCGTGCAGCGCGATTGCGATCGCTACCGCGACGATGAGGCGGTCGCGGTAGCGCCGGACGTCGATCACCATCAGCGTTGTTCGCCGGGACGAAAAAGCCACCCCGGGCGGGGTGGCTCCAACGTCGTTTTTCCCGTCAGCGCTCTCGTACGCCGCTTACTGCCCGTACCGCGAGTTGTACCAGGCCTGGACCTGCTGATCGCTCGGATAGTAGCCGTGTTGCCGGTAGAAATACGAGCGATAGGACGCTTGCCGGCGCGACGCTTCGCGCTGCTGTTCGCGCTTCGCGCGCACTTTGTGGTTGTAGTTGGTGACCAGGACGGCCGCTGCAGCGCCGCCGATGAGGATGTTGCGCGTGCTGGCCGCACCGTCGGCAAGCGCCGGCGCTACCGCCGCGAAGGTCATGGTCGCTGCGAGCACGCTGGCCGTGAAGATCTTACCGTTCATAGTCTCTCCTGTTTTCCCCGACCGGGAAATAAATCCACAAGGGCAACGCGCCGCGGCCCGTCGCGGGTTCCCAGGCAACCGTGATCGAGGTCGCAGGCGATGTGCCGGAAAGGGCGAAGCGGGCGAGCCGTGACCGCGCCGATCGAACAGCTGATCCGGGCGATCCCGGACTTTCCAATTCCGGGGATCCTCTTCCGCGACATCACCCCGCTGCTCGCCGATCCCCAGGGGTTCAAGGCAACGGTCGACCTCTTCGTCGAGCGCTACCGCGACGCCAAAGTCGAGGCGGTCGTGGGGATCGAGGCCCGGGGCTACATGCTGGGCGCCCCGGTCGCTTATGCGCTCGGTGCGGGGTTCGTTGCGGTCCGCAAGCCAGGCAAGCTCCCCGGTGAGAAGTTCAGCGAACAGTACGCGCTGGAGTACGGGACCAATACGCTGGAGATCCACGCCGACGCGGTCGGGCACGGCCACCGGGTGCTGGTGATCGACGATCTCTTGGCGACCGGCGGCACGATCGCCGCGACCTTGCGCTTGCTGGAGAAGCTCGGCGCCGACGTGGTCGGGACCGCGGTCCTGATCGAGCTCGTCGCCCTCAACGGCCGCGCCGCCCTCGCCGGCAACGACCTGACGTCGTTCATAAAGTATTAGTCCCCGGGAGGGAGTTGCCGCCCGAAGCCTTTGCGCTGGCAGCCGGGTCTCAATTAGGATAAGGCTTCCATCCCGATGACGATCGCCGACATCATCTCCAAGGTCCAGCAGTACGACCCGTCGCTGGACGGGGCGTGGCTGGAACGCGTCTACGAGGTCGCCGACCGGGCCCACGAGGGACAGCACCGGGCCTCGGGCGAGTCCTACATCGCCCACCCGCTGGCGGTCGCCGACATCCTGGCCGACCTCGAGATGGACCGGGCGACGATCGCGGCGGCGCTCCTGCACGACGTGGTGGAAGACACGTTGCTCACCAACGAGCAGGTGGCTGCCGAGTTCGGCGCCGAGATCGCCGCGCTGGTCGACGGCGTCACCAAGCTGACGCGCATCCCGTACCAATCGAAAGAAGACGCGCAGGTCGAGAACCTGCGCAAGATGCTGCTCGCGATGGCAAAAGACATTCGCGTCATCATCATCAAGCTCGCCGACCGCCTGCACAACATGCGGACGCTCTCGGCGCTGCCGGCGGCAAAACAGCAGGCGATCGCGAGCGAGACGATCGAGATCTACGCGCCGATCGCGCACCGGCTCGGGATCTGGCGCGTGAAGTGGGATCTCGAGGACCTCTCGCTGCGGTACCTCGATCCCGACGCATACCGCGACATCGCCGAGCGCGTCGCGAAGAAACGCAACGAGCGCGAGGAGGCCGTGGCTCGCGTCATCAGCGAGCTGAAGGTCGAGTTCGACAAGATGTCGCTCACCGGCGACATCACCGGACGCCCCAAGCACTTCTACTCGATCCACAAGAAGATGCTCACGGGCCGCGACTTCTCGACGATCTACGACCTGACGGCAGTCCGTATCATCGTGGATTCAGTCAAAGACTGTTACGGCGCGCTGGGCCTCGTTCACGCGATGTGGAAACCGCTCCCCGGGCGGTTCAAGGACTACATCGCGATGCCCAAGCCCAACATGTACCAGTCGCTGCACACGACGGTGGTGGGACCGGCCGGCGATCCGCTCGAGGTGCAGATCCGCACCTGGGAGATGCACCGCACGAGCGAGTACGGGATCGCGGCGCACTGGCGCTACAAAGAGGGCGGCAAGAAAGACCCGTTCGAGCAGAAGCTGACGTGGCTGCGCTCGCTGCTCGAGTGGCAGAACGATATGCGCGACTCGCGCCTGTTCATGGAGAACCTGAAGATCGACCTGTTCGACAGCCAGGTCTTCATCTTCTCGCCGAAAGGCGACGTGTTCTCGATGCCGGCCTCCGCGACGCCGCTCGACTTCGCCTATCAGGTGCACACCGACGTCGGCCATCACTGCGTCGGGGCGAAGGTCAACGGGAAGATCGTTCCGCTGGACTCCCACATCAAGAACGGCGACATCGTCGAGATCCTCACGAACAAGTCGTCGCGGCCCTCGCTCGACTGGCTCTCGATCGTCAAGACCAGCAGCGCGAAGCACAAGATCAAGCAGTGGTTCCGCAAGGAGCAAAAGGAAGAGAACACCCTGCGCGGCCAGGAGGCCGTCGAGCAGGAGCTCGCGCGCGCCGGAATGCGAACCGACCTCGCGCGGGGCGATGCGATCGAGAAGGTCGCCCACAAGCTGAACTACCGGACCCCGACCGATCTGTTCGCGGCCGTGGGTTTCGGCGACTCGACCGCGAGCAGCGTCGTCGCTCGCCTGCGCGAAGACTCGAAGACCGGCAACGTCGTCGAGATCGCCGCGCTGCCGCGGCCGGCAACGCACCGGCGCGTGGCGCGCAACTCGAGCGGGATCCGGATCGCCGGCGTCGACGACGTGCTGGTCCGGCTCTCCAAGTGTTGCAGCCCGGTGCCCGGCGACCCGATCATGGGCTTCGTCACGATCGGGCGCGGCGTCAGCGTTCACCGCGCGGACTGTCCGAACACCGCCTACATGAACGGGGCGCCCGAGCGGATCCTCGAAGCGGAGTGGCTCGACAAGTCGGCGCTCACCCACGCGGTCGATATCGAGATCGAGGCCACCGACCGCAACGGCTTGCTGCAAGACGTGCTCGGCGTGGCCGCGGAGCTCAAGACGCAGATCAGCTCGGTCAACGCGCGCGCCAAGCGCGACAAGAGCGCGCTCATCTCGCTCACCGCCCAGATCACCGACCTCGACCACCTGCAGAAGCTGCTGCGCAAGCTCCAAGCGATCAAGGACGTGCGCAACGTCTGGCGCGTGACCAAACGCGAAGTCGCCAAAGCCAGCGGCTGATCTGGCCGAACCGGCCTTGACGGGAGGAGCCTCGCGCGTGATACGCTTGCGTGAGATGTACGAATCCCGCTCGCTCATCGAACCTACGGAGTCGGAACTCATCGACGGACGCCTGGTGCGGAAGATGAGCCCGAAGCGCCGCCACCAGTCGCTGGAGAAGCGATGGGCCCTCGCACTCGACACCTGGTCCGCCGGTCGCGGTGAGGCGCTGGCCGAATGGCGCTTCGAGTTCAAGGCGCCCGGCCACAAGTTCTCGTCGCTGCAGCCCGACGTCGCATATCTCTCTCGCCCGGTGCTCGACGAGCTCGGACCGGCGGGCGCCGAAAAACCGAAGCGCGCGCCGGAGATCGCGGTCGAGATCATCTCGGCCGGTGATCGGGAGCGCGACCTCGCGTGGAAGGTGAGCGCGTACCTCGCGGCTGGGACCCTCGTGATCTTTGTCGTCGACCCGCCGAAGCGCACGGTCGTCGCGCACTCCCGCGACGAGGTCACCCGCTTCGGTCCCGGCGAGACGGTGACGCACGCCGCGCTGCCGGGTTTCGCGTACCCGATCGACGCGATGTTCGAAGGGCTGTACCTCGGGAAATAACCCGTGCATCCTGATGTCATCCTGAGCCTGTCGAAGGATGAAGGGCTGTCGAAGGACTAGAGCCGGTAGCGCTGCTCGAAGACGAGCGAGGTCGCGGTGAAGTTCGGTGAGGGGCCGCCGAGCGCGCTCGGGATCCCGCCGAACGCCGTGCGCCGGAGCGTGAGGAGCGCGGTCGCGTGCGGGCTCTCCGCGAGCTGCAGGCCGGCGAACACGATCCGCTCGGCGAAGTCGACGTTCGTGTAGCCCTGGCCGAAGCTGCCGCGCATTCCGTAGCGTGCGAGCCCGGCGGAGATCAGCGTGCTCGGACCGAGCCGCCGCGCGAAGGTCAGCACGGCCTCCGGATTGTCGTACGACACCGTGTCTTCGGGATGCAGGAGTGCGGCCGGGCGGCGCATCGTGTCTTCGGCGTAGTCGAACGTGACGTCACCGAACGGCGGATGCCACCCGGCGAAGAGCAGATACTGATGCTGCCGCCCGAGCGACGCGAACGCGTCGGGTTGCGGCAGAAAGAACCCGTCGATGAAACCGGTGCGCAGCGCGTTCGAGTACGTGATCGGCTCGATCTCGACGAAGTTCGCGTAGGCCCCGCGCACGTCCAACCGGCCTGACGCGTCTTTGGTAGCGGCCTTGATGCGGTAGCCTTGACGGTCGATGTTGACCGGAAAGTCGTTGATGAGCTGATAGTTCGACTTCAGCCATTGTCCGGGCCACGACCATGCGATGCTCCACACGTTCTCCGGCGTGCCGTACGGCAGCAGCGCGTTCGCGTAGTACGCTTCGTTCCGGTAGAGGTCGAGCGAGGCGCTCGTACGGCCCAGCTTGCGCGTGAGGCCGAGGTGAACGTATTTCCGGGCCTTGCCGGTGCCGGGCTCGGCGACGGCGTCGGCGTCGTAGGTCGAGTGTCCGAGCTCGGCTTGCGCGTCGATCGTCTTGGTGGCGTGGAACGACGCGCTCGCCGCATAGATGCGCTGGCGCTGTCCGCCGATGACGCTCGCCACCAGCGGCCCTTGCGGCCCGGGTTCGATCCGTGGGTTCGCGCCGTACAGCACCGTCGTCGAGACGAGATCGCCGCCGGTCCCGACGTGCACGTATGCCAGCGCGTACTTCGTCCCTTCGCCGTGATCGATCACCAGAGAGCCGGTGACGATCCGCGCCGGCGTCGCCGGCAGCGCCGGCAGCGACGCGTCGGTCAGCTCGAGCGTCGCCAGCCCGCGTTTCGCGGTGAGATCGATCCCGTGCAGCGGCAGCACCGACGGCGAGGGCTGCCATGCGTCGAGGTTCGGCGGTCCGTCGCCGAGCGTTTCGGGGGTCGCGATCGCGACCGCCGGGTTCGCGTTCTGCAGCGCCGGCTGGACGAACGCGAACGGCACGGTCTGCGCCAAGTCGAACCAGCCGGCTTTGAGCACCAGGCTGCGATCTTTGGTGGCGATCGACCCTGAGAGCACCGACGCGACGAAGGCGGAGCCGTCGTCCTGCCCCGCGTGGTTCGGAAAGACGATCTGCAGCGGCAGGGGTCGCGCGCCCAGATGCGGGTTCAATTGCGCGAAGAGCGACTCACCCCAGTACGCTGCGTTGGTCATGCTGCCGCGCACGTAGCCCGCGCCCACGACGAGCCCGAGGTCGAACGTCTTCCCGAAATACGTCGGCCGAAGGTACAGCGCCGATTCGGACGCGTTCCCCGGGACGAGCGGCGCGCTCGAAAACGTGTCGTACGGCGTCAGCGGCGAGAGCGGATCGCCGTTCGCGAAACCGGCCGCCTCCGGCGGCGCGATCCCCGGCCCGCCCGTCCCTTGCGAGACGAACGTCGTGTGCGCGTCGAGCGTCCATCGAAGCGTGCCCGGTCGCGGCGTCGCGCTCGGCGACGGCGATGCTTGCGGCTGCGACGGAGCGGTCTGAGCGGATGACGCCGACGGGGCGAGCACCGACGCCGCGCAGGCGAGCGCGATCGCGGCAGCGTTGAAGACGGCGGCGAGATGAT
>CALEOJ010000289.1 GCA_937910425.1 uncultured candidate division WPS-2 bacterium | reverse complement strand
GACGGCGCCCCGGGCGCCCGCACGTCGACCGATGCGAGGAGGAGCTCCGTGAAGAGCGGGATCTCGTCGGTGAGCCGCGCGAGCCGCGGGCTGACCAGCTCCGGATGATCGGGGTTGAGCCAGATCGCCGGATCGTCCGAGTGCGCAGCGTCCCCGCCCCGCCCCGCGTAATAGGCGATCGGCACCAGCAGGGGAAACGCCGCCGGCGGCTTCCACACGATACGGACCCGTGGGAGCGTCGCGAACAGCACATCGACCGCGTCGAGCGTCAGCCGGCCGTCGGCGCTGTTCCGGCTCGGACCGGTGTTCGGGGTTTCGACGGCTGCGCCGGTGCGCGGAACGACCGCCGCGACGAACGCGATCGCGCCACCGACGAACGCACGCCGCCCGATCATGCTGCTATAACGCGGCGAGGGCGCGCCGGGTTCGGATCCGGCCGCGCAGCATGGGGCGAGCCCAGCCCGTCGAAGCGACGGCCGGTGGCAACCTTCGCCCTCGCGATGATCGTCTGCGCGGACCTCGAGCGCTCGAAGCAGTTCTACCGGACGATCCTCGAGCTCAAGCTCGGGACCGACGCCGCCCCACACTGGGTCGACTTCGATCTCGGCGATGGGCGGATGCTCGGACTGCATCCCGCCAGCGAGAGCCTCACCGTCAAGCCAGGCTCGCTGCAGCTCGGTTTTTACGTCGACGACGTCGACAAGTTCGTGACCGATGCGCGTACCGCGCGCGTCACCATTCTCCAGGAACCGCACGACGAGAGTTTCGGGCGCATCGCCGTGATCGCCGACCCCGACGGGTACCCGGTGCAAGTCGCCACCCCGAAACCGTGGCGCTGAAGGCGCTCGAAAAGCGCGCGCGTGAGCTGCGCGCGATCCTCGACGAAGCGAACTACCGCTATCACGTGCTCGACGATCCGCAGCTCAGCGACCCGGACTACGACGCGCTGCTGCGCGAGCTGCTCGACCTCGAGCTCGCGCATCCGGAGCTGCAGACGCCGGACTCTCCGGCGATGCGGGTCGGCGGCACGCCGTCGACGGGGTTCCCGCCGTACGTGCACGCGCGGCCGATGCTCTCGCTCGGCAACGCGTTCGGCGAGGACGAGCTGCTCGCGTTCGACGCGCGGGTGAAGAAGCTCGGCGGGATCGAAGGCGACGTCGCCTACACGTGCGAGCTCAAGATCGACGGGCTCGCCGTCTCGCTCCGCTACGACGCGGGCAAGCTCACCGCCGGCGGGACGCGCGGCGACGGCAACGCCGGCGAAGACGTGACCGCGAACCTGCGCACGATCAAGACGATCCCGCTCAGCTTGCGTGCGCACGGCGTGAAGACACCGAGACACGTCGACGTGCGCGGCGAGGCGTACATGCGCAAAAGCGACTTCGAGCGGCTCAACGCCGAGCGCGAAGCGCGCGGCGAGGCCCGCTTTGCGAACCCGCGCAACACCGCTGCCGGCGGGATTCGGCAGCTCGATCCGGCGCTCACGGCCGAGCGTAAACTCTCGTTCTACGCGTACGCGCTCGGCGAGATCGACGCCGACAATCCGCCGCGATCGCAGCACGAATTGCTGGCGTATCTGAAGGCGCTCGGCTTTCGGGTGAACGAGCACGCGCAGCCGTCCGGGTCGATCCGCGAGGTGATCGACTTCGTCGCCGAGTGGGAGACCGGGCGGGACGCGCTCGACTACGAGATCGATGGCGTCGTCATCAAGGTCGACGACCTCGCGCTCCAGGCAAAGCTGGGCAACGCCGGCAAAGATCCGCGCTGGGCGATCGCCTACAAGTTCCGGGCGCGCGAGGCTCGCACGAAGCTGCTCGACATCACGGTCAGCGTGGGGCGCACCGGCGTGCTGAACCCGAACGCCGTCCTCGAGCCGGTCCACATCGGCGGGACGACCGTCTCCAACGCGACGCTCCACAATCAGGATTACATCCGCAGCAACGACATCCGCATCGGCGACGTCGTGACCGTCATTCGCGCCGGCGACGTCATCCCGCGCGTCGTCGGCCCCGTGCTCGAGCTGCGCGTCGGCGATCCTCCTGAGTACACGCTCCCCGACACCTGCCCGGTCTGCGGCGCCGACGTCGACCATCCGGAAGGCGAGCCGATGGCGCGCTGCACGAACGCGTCGTGTCCGGCGCAGCTCGTCGAGCGCGTGCGCCACTTCTGCTCGCGCGGCGCGATGGACATCGAAGGGATCGGCGACCAGCTCGCAGCCTCGCTGGTCGATTCGGGGCTCGTCCGCGACGTGAGCGAGATCTACCAGCTCGACCTCGAGAAGCTGCTGACGCTCCCGCGCATGGCGGAGAAGTCGGCCTCGAACGTGCTGTCGGCGATCGAAGGGTCGAAGCACCGCGGTCTGGCGAGGCTGCTCTCGGGGCTCGGGATCCGCTTCGTCGGCTCGCAGAACGCCGCGATCCTGGCCGGCGACTTCGGCTCGATCGACGCGCTCGCGCGGGCGAGCGAAGACGAGCTGGTGCGCAGCGAAGGGATCGGCGTCGAGATTGCGCGCAGCGTCGTGCTCTTCTTCGCGCAGGAGCCGAACCGCGCGATGGTCGCCCGGCTGAAAGCCGCCGGCGTCGACGTGACGGCGCCGCTGCGCCCGCGCGAGCCTGTCGGCGTGCTCGCGGGGAAGACCCTCGTCCTGACCGGTACGCTCCCGAACCTGACGCGCGACGAAGCCGCCGAGTTGATCGTCGCGGCCGGCGGAAAAGTCACCGGCTCGGTCTCGAAGAAAACCGATTACGTCATCGCGGGAGAAGAAGCGGGCAGCAAGCTCGCCAAAGCCGAGCAGCTCGGCATCCCGATCCTCGACGAATCCGGCTTACGCGCGTTGCTGGGAGGTTAGCGCGGGCGATTCACCCGCAGCACGTCGAACATCGCCGGCAGCGCGAAGGTGAAACCCGGCAGCGCCGCATGCTCGAACGTATCGGTGCCTGAGAAGATCCGTTTCCCCGCGGCATCCCGCGCGATCACAGTGCGCGTCCGCGGGTTCACGATGATGACGACGTCGGTACCCGCGCGCAACAGCGTCGCGGCCTTATCGTCGAGGTCTGCGTAGCTATCTCCCGGCGATCGAATCTCGATCGCGGCGTTCGGCGGAACGAGCGGTGCTTCGAGTTCCTGCCGCGTCGCATTCCCCATGCGCTGGTACGAGAGGAAGGCGACATCCGGAACGAGCGGACGAATATCCTCACCCGGCGGTCCGACCCGAAATCGCCACTCCGCTCCGACCTCTCCACGCTCGGCGGCCCAATCGCCCAAATTGCGGAGCCACCAGCCCTGAAGCCGCGCATGGGTGCGCAGCGGGATCATCTTGCGCACCGCCCGGCCGCGCAGCCACTCCGTCTCGGGCTTGGTCTCGGGCAGGACAATCTCGCGAATTGCGTGTGCCATGATGGGCGGTGGCTCAAGGCGCGTGGATGGCGACGGTTCTTCGACGGCGGGTCCACGTGCGATTCGACGATCAGGCACGGGGCCGAGCAGTCGTTGAGCAGAGCGCAGCGCGTGGCTGGTCGGGGCCGTCGAATGAAATGCGGTGAGCGTCGGTGCCGGGTGGTGCCATGACGTTGGCACAGCGCCGCGGGAGAATGACCTCGTGGCATCGCGCTTCGATGGCCAACTTCGGTGGCTGCACAAAGTCCGGCTCTATCCGACCTGCGCGCAAGAACGCGCGCTGGTCACCATGCTGCGCGTCACCCGCGAGCTCTACAACGCGCTGCTCCAGCAGCGCCGTGACACCTGGACGACGCGCCGCGTCTCGTTTCCGAGCCGTGTCCAATACGCGCAGATCACCGAATTGCGAGAGGTCGAGCCGCGGTTCGCCGCCGTCTATCGGGAGTGCCAGGACGCGGTCCTGCACCGCTTGGATCTGTCCTTGTCCGCGTTCTTCCGGCGGCTGAAGCGCGGCGACGAGCCGGGGTATCCGCGTTTCAAGCCCGCGAGTCGCTGGAATCAGCTGGAGTTCCCACACGGCGACCGCGCGCTCAAGTTCGACGACCTGCAACGCCGAGTGCGCGTTCCCGGTGTCGGCGCCGTGCGCCTGCGCAAGGGCCGTGTCGTGCCGGAGTTCGGACGTGCTTTCCTCGTCACCAAGAACGGCCGCTGGTACGCGGTT
>CALEOJ010000288.1 GCA_937910425.1 uncultured candidate division WPS-2 bacterium | reverse complement strand
GTCGCCACCCCGCCGAGCGCGAGCCGCGCGCGTGCGATACGACCGCCCTCGAGCTCGATCGCGCACGCGACGGAAGCCAGCGCGAATTCGTACGACGCACGGTCGCGGACTTTGAGGTAATGCGAGCGTTCGAACAGCGGCTCGGCGCGCAGCTCGACCGCGACGATCAGCTCGCCGTCCGCGAGCGAGCTCTCACGCTCGGGGCGATCGCCTGGGAGCACGTAGAAGTCGTCGAGCGCGATGGTTCGTCCGCCGCCGTCGCCCTCGACGATCACGTTCGCCGAGAGCGCGCAGAGCGCGACGGCGAGATCCCCGGGATAGGTCGCGATGCAGCTCTCGCTCGTGCCGAGGATCGCGTGACCGCGGTTGAAGCCGTCGAGCGCGTCGCACCCGCTGCCGGGCTCACGCTTGTTGCAGCGCCAGCGCGTCTCGCGGAAGTACGAGCAGCGCGTGCGCTGCAGCAGGTTACCGCCGATCGTCGCGGCGTTGCGGATCTGACCCGACGCGCCACTGAGGAGCGCCTCGGAGACCGCCGGAAAGCGCCGCGCGACGATGGGATCGTAGGCCACGTCGCTGTTGCGCGCGAGCGCGCCGATCCGCAGGACGTCGCCGCGCAGCTCGATCGCGGTGAGCGGCAGTCGCGAGATGTCGATGACGCGCCTGGGGCGCTCGACATCGGACTTCATCAAGTCGACCAGCGTCGTTCCGCCGGCGTAGAAGCGTGCATCGCCCGACTCGCGCGCGAGCGCCCGCGCGGCTGCCGGCGAATCGGCGACGACGTACTCGAACGCGCGCATCAGCGGAGGGCCTCGCGCGCCGCGGCGACCGCGGCCACGATGTTCGGATACGCGCCGCAGCGGCACAGATTGCCGCTCATCGCTTCGCGGATCTCGTCGTCCGTGCGCGCGTGCCCTTCGGCGATCACCCCGACGGCCGAGAGGATCTGTCCCGGCGTGCAGAATCCGCACTGCAGGGCGTCGTGCTCGACGAACGCCGCTTGTACCGGATGCAGCCGGTCGCCGTCGGCCAGTCCCTCGATCGTCGTGATCGCGTCGCCGGCATGCGCCAGCGCGAGCGCGAGGCAGGAGAGCGTCCGCCGGCCGTTCACCAGGACCGTGCACGCGCCGCACTGGCCGCGGTCGCAGCCTTTCTTGGTCCCGGTGAGCCCGCCGCGTTCACGGAGCAGGTCGAGCAGCGTGACCTCGGGCTCGATCGTGAACGTCGCATCCCGCCCGTTGAGGCGCAGCGTCAGGGGCAGGGAGCGTGCCGGCACGGCCGGCCGTTCGCTGGTTCGCACGGTTGGTTCACCCTCTGGACGGCGTAGGGAGCTCGAGCCTTCTACGCTATGAGACACGACGTCCCGCGTTGACGATCCACCCGGGCGCGTGATAGAGTTCCTGGGTTATGTACGCGATCGTTGAGACCGGCGGCAAGCAGTTCCGTGTGTCTGAAGGCGATGTCATCCGGACCGATCTCATCGAGACCGAGGTCGGTTCCTCGGTTACGTTCGACCGGGTCGTCCTGGCCGCGAGCGGCGATGACGTGACGGTCGGGACCCCCGTCGTCAGCGGCGCGTCGGTCACCGGCACGGTCCTCCGCCAGGCGAAGGACAAGAAGATCCTCGTATTCCGCTACAAGCCGAAGAAGCGCGTCCGCAAGCTGAACGGCCACCGCCAGCGGTTCGCCGAGGTCCGAATCGACAAGATCTCGCTCGCCTGAGCGAATGGTCGAGGTTCGTTTTCGCAGGGACAGCCGAGACCGGCTGTCCTCTGTTTTTTCCAGCGGCCACGCGGGACAGGGCGACCCCGGTGAGGACGTCGCATGCGCCGCGGTCTCGGCGCTCCTTCAAGCGGCTTGGGTGGGGCTGACCGACGTCGCCCGGGTCACCGTCACCGGCCACCGCCGCAGCGGTGACCTGTTGATGCGCTGGCCCGAGGACACGCGCGATCGCGCCGACGTCCACGCCATCGTAGCGACCGCCGAACTCGCGATCGAGCAGATCGCCAAGCAAAATCGCGGCTTCGTGCGGTACGTCCGCGAATCGGAGGCTCAGGAGTAACCGCGCGGGAGAATCCGGGTACAGCGGCGTCGAAAGGAACCGCACGATGAGCAGCGACGCGACCAAACCCTTGAACGGCGAGATCCAAAGCGGCACCGGCAATTCGAGCGGTGCCGGTAACACCGAGGCCGGACGGACCGTCCTGATCGGTGTCCTCGGAGGGATCATCTCGGCCGCCGGATACCTGGTCTACCAGCGCCTCCCGGACGAGCAGAAAGAACGCCTCCACCGCCAAGTGCGCGGAGCGCTCGAACAACGGATCAACGAGCTCCGCTCGAACTTTAATTTGTAGGCCCGGCGCGCCTTAAGATCCCAAAGGGCGGGCACCGCGTGTCGTGTGCTCGGCCCTTTTTTCGCTTCACTCATCGTGGCCTATGCCTCGGCGCTGCGGGCGTTTCACCCGGGACTCGCCGGCGCCGACGCGACGCGGCTCGCGGTGCGGGTCGTCGCCGAGGCCGACGCCGCCCGGATCGACGCCCGGCTGGTCGTCGCGCTGGTCGCGGTCGAGTCGTCGTGGCGGCCGAACGCCGTCTCGCGCGCCGGAGCCCGCGGCCTCGGGCAGCTCATGCCGGCGACTGCGGCCGGACTCGG
>CALEOJ010000287.1 GCA_937910425.1 uncultured candidate division WPS-2 bacterium | reverse complement strand
GGCGCGAGCCGCGCCCGGACACCGTCGAGATCGCGCGCGCGATCGTCGCCAGCTGCGGCTGGGCGCTGGAGCGGCGCCCCGCGGAACGTGCCCCGGCGAACCTCCCGGACGGCGGCGAGACGCTGCGCCGCCTGGAACAACTGGTCCACGACGCGCGCCGCATGAAGCGCTCGTTCGCGGTCGTCTACGTCGATGTCGAGCCGTCGCCGGCATCGTTCCCGCTCGATGCGGTGCGCGATGCGGTCGCGCGGCGGCTGCGGCGCGAGGTGCGCGCGAACGATCATCTCGGCCACCTCGGCGGCGATGCCTACCTGGCGCTGGTGGCGCTCGAGCACGGGGAGTCCGAGGCGTATCCGGCCGCGCAGCGGCTGCTGTCCGCGGCGTCGGCGGCCGCCGCGGACGCCTGCGCGAACGTCGGCGTCGCGATCTGTCCGGAGGATGGCGAACGGCCCGAAGATCTCGTCGAGAAGGCCGGCGCCGCGGCGATGGCAGCGGCATCGGTCGGCGGGGCGCGACCCTACTGGTTCCGCGAATCGGCCGGTCGCGAGCTCGGCGAGCGTGCCACGATCCGCGCCCGCATCCGCGGTGGGGATGTGGGCTCGTTGCTCGAGGTTCGCTACCGGCCTATCGTCGATGCGAACACCCTCGCGCCGTTCGCCGCGAGTGCGGTGGTAGGGTGGCGAGCCGCCGACCCGGCGATCCCGGGCTCGCCACGCACGTATGTGAGCGGCGACTCCGACCCTTCGACGCGGGAAGCGCTCGAGCGCTGGACGATCGCGTCCGCCGCGCGCGACCAGCGCACCTGGCGCGCTGCCGGGCTCGACCTGCAGGTGCACCTCGAGCTGACGACGCCGAGCGACGCGGTGCTCGACGCGATCGCGGCGGGGGTCGGCGGCGACGGCCTGCACGGCGTGTTGGCCGAGATCGTCCCGGGCGATGAACCGCAGCGCGGCGCGCTCGATTCGGTCGTCCGCCGCCTGCACGCGCTCGGCGCCCGCGTCGGCGTCGCGGCCTGGCGGACCTCGCGCCCGCCGTTCGACGAGTCGAGCGGCTTGCTCGACTTCGTCACCGTCGACGGAGCGCACGACGTGCGTACGCTGGCCGAGCTCGCGCTGGCGTCCGTCGTCGCGCCGCTGGTCATTGCAACCGGCGTCGACGACCCCGACCGGGCCCGCTGGCTGGCACGGCACGGGGCCAGCGCCCTATGCGGTGAGGGACTTGCCGCTCCAATGGTGTTGGAAGCGCTCGTTCGGTGGGCAAGGGAGCGGCGGGGCTCGGTCGGATCGTGAGAGAGACGGTCGGCCCTCTCCGGGCGGGGAGATTTTCACGGCTTCGCGGCGTGACGAGGGGCGCGCTGCCGCCGAGCCGGGAAGTTCGATACCCAAGGACGTGGAGATGTTGACGCCCGAACGGCGACGGGAAAATGCCGAGACCGATGGCCTGGCTGAGCTTTTTCATGCCGCCGTCGAGTCTCGCCGCTCGTCGCAAGACCTGATGCGTGTCATCCTCGCCGGAGCGCTACCGCTCGCCGGCGCGGATCTCGCCATCGTGTGCGGACCCGACGGTTCGCTGGTCTCGTATTCGGCGTCCGACGGCGTCGCCGACGACTCCGCCGCAGCGCTCGCGGTCGAAGCGTCGCGCGTCCCGACGCGCGAGAGCATTGACGATGACCGGTACGTGGCGCGCCTCACGGCGACGGCACCATACTTCTTCGCGATGCGCTGGGCTCGCGGCCGCTCGGCACACCACGATGTCGCGCGCGCGGTCAGCGGCGCGGTCGCGCGTCTGCTGCTGCGCACCGAAGAGGAGCCGGAACCGGTCCGCGAAGGCGCGATCGACCCGCTCACCGAGTTGCCCTCGCGGACCGCGACGCTGCACCATCTCGACAACGTCCTCGCCGCCGCCCAGCGCGTCGGCGGTCGCGTCGGCGTTCTCTTCATCGATCTCGACGGCTTCAAGGCGATCAACGACACGTTCGGTCACGCGGTCGGCGACCAGACGCTGATCGAAGCCGCCCGCCGAATGCGCGAGAGCGTCCGCCGCAACGACTTCGTCGGGCGGCTCGGCGGCGACGAGTTCGTCGCGATCCTGACCGTCGTCGACGACGAGCTGGAGATGGTCGAAGCCGCGCAGCGGTTCCTCGAGCGCGTCCTGATCGAGGTCCAAGAGGGCGGGTTCACCAGCCTCGTGCGGGCGAGCATCGGGATCGCGGTCTCTCCCGACGACGGACTGACCCCCGAGCAGTTGCTCCAGCACGCCGACGAAGCGCTCTACGCGGCGAAGGAGAGCGGCGGGAACAGCGTGCGCTGGTACCGCGACGGGGTCAGCCAGGAAGTTCGCGCCCGGCGCGAATTCCGCGAGCGGCTGCGCGATGCGAACTTCGAGCGCGACTTCATGCTCTGCTATCAGCCGATCGTCTCGACGTCGACGATGCGGGTCGTCGGCGCGGAAGCGCTCGTCCGGTGGAGGCACCCTTCGCGCGGCTGGCTGACGCCGCGCACGTTTCTCGATTTCAAAGGCGGTGCGATGGCGTCGTCCGCGCTCGACGTCAAAGTCGTGCGTGCCGTCGCCGACACGCTGCGCTCGACGCACGAAAAGATCGACGTGCGGATCCACGTCAACATCTCGAACGCGAACTCGACGGTCTGGACGGAGCTCGAGAACATGATTCGCGACATCGAGGACGTCTCCAGCAAGCTCGCGCTCGAAGTACGTGAGGCGACCATGCTGGCGGACACCGACGCCGGGGGCACGTTCCTGCGTCACGTCCGCCGGATCGGCGTCCCGATCGGCCTCGACGGCTTCGGAGCGACCCCGACCTCGCTCACCGCGATGGCGTCGCTCCCGCTCGACTTCATCAAGGTCGACCGCCGCGTCACCAGCCCGTCCGCCGGCGACGGCCAGTGGAAGCGCGTCGCCCGGGCCGCGATCGGCGTCGCGCAGACCCTGCAGATCCGCACGATCGCGGACGGTGTCGAAGATCGCGAGCAGGCAAAGTGGCTGGTCGACAACGGCGTCGAGCAGATGCAGGGCTACCTGATCGCCCAGCCGATGACCGCGCCGGACTTCGCAGACTGGCTCCGGTCCGCGCGCCCGGGGATTCGCGAACCGTGGTGAGCGGCGTGCCGCTGGGGTCTCAGGGACGAAAGACTCGGGACCGTTAGGGCCTTTATCCCAAGCAACATAGCGCACTCGGCGGGTGTTCCGGCCGCCCGGTTGCGAAACGTTGTGAAGGGCGTCACAACCGAGATGGAGCGTTTCATGACCGGTGGGGCCATCGCACATGGTAACCCGCGATTTTCTGCGCGCGAGGATGATGCGCCGGGAGCGCTCGGCTATGCGGCCGACGTGTTCGCTGCGATCGCCGGAGCGGAGCGCTACGAGGTGCGGTCGTACGTCAGCGGCGCACCGTCGCCGCGGACGTGTGATGAGAGCGAGCGCGAATGGGCGGCGCTGCTGCGCGATCTCCACTTGCGCGACGAACCGCTCCCCGCGCTCTTCGTGCGCTCGCGCACCGGCGGCGCGATGTTCCTCGTCTTCGGACGACACGGCGGCCCGCTCGGCGTGATTCGGCTCGACGTCGACGGCACGCGCGGATTCCGCCCGGCGCAGATCGCCGCGACGCGCCGCTTTCTCGACGAGCATGGCGGCGCGCTCACGCATTGGATCGTCGATGGCGCGGCGCCGCAATGGCGCCGCAACAGCGCGCCGGTGATGTTCGTCATCGACGAGCAGCTGCGGCCCGTCCTGGCCGAAGAGGCGGCGATCGACGACTCACCGCTGCACGCGCTGTATCGCCCGCGCAACGGGCACGCACCGCCGCTGCTCGCCGGAACGCTGACGCAGCTCGTCGGTGAGCTCGCGGCGTCGCCGCACGGTGCCGCCGTCACGCGAGCGCTGCCGTTCGCGTTCGTGCGGCTGGCGCGCCTGGTCGGCGGCTCCTCGCCGTTCTTCCTGGTCTCGGTCGAGCCCGCACGCCGCCGCGCGACGGTGCTGCGCGCAATGACGCGCTACGGTCTCAGCCGCCGTGAGGGTCAGGTCTTGGGTGAAGTGTTGCGCGGCGCGTCCAGCACCGAGATCGGCGAATCGCTGTCGATCTCCGGTTCGACCGCGACGTTCCACCTCAAACAGCTGCTGCGGAAGACGAACTCGCGGAACCGCACCGAGCTGACCTCGCGCGTGCTCGGCTGGGAAGAGCTGACCTAGACCCTCACGCGATCGAAAGCGAATCGACGCGGCCGGCGAGGCGCCATGCCGCGAAGAGCACGAGCGCGGCCGCTTCGGCGATCGCGACGCCCGTCCCGGCCAGGACGGCGACGACGAGCGGGACGCCGAAAGCCACCGAGGCGACGGCGCCCGCAACGACCGGCGGTGCGACCAGCGCGAACGACAGGATCGCGCGCACCATCACCGCGGGCCCGCGCTGGTCGAGCCGGTTCGGAACGAGCGCGAAGACGGCGAGGCCGACGGCGC
>CALEOJ010000286.1 GCA_937910425.1 uncultured candidate division WPS-2 bacterium | reverse complement strand
CACCGAGATCTACACTCTTTCCCTACACGACGCTCTTCCGATCTGTTCTGCAGCGAGGCGCCGCCGAACGCGAGCAGCGCGACCAGCGTGATGACGACCGTCGCCAGCGTGTTCACCGAGCGCGTCATCGTCTGCAGGATCGACGTATTGACGATCGTGTCGAACGGCTTGCCGTCCATCAGCTTGACGTTCTCGCGGATCCGGTCGAGGATCACGATCGTGTCCATGATCGAATACCCGATGACGGTCAACACCGCCGCCAGGAACGCATCGTCGACGCGCCGGCCGGCGACCGCGTAGATGCCGATCATCATCAGGGAGTCGCGCACGAGCGCGACGACGCAGACCCAGCCGAAGATCAGGTTCCAGCCGAAGCGGAACGCGACGTAGAGGAACTGGATCGCGATCGCGATGACGAGCGCCTTGATCGCATTGAGCAGATACTCTTGCGAGAGCGACGGCCCGACAGTGGAGATCGCCGAGGCCTCCCTGTCCTTGTCCGTGCGAGGACCAACCGAATCGAGCGCAGCGTTGAGCGGCGCTGAATTGTTGCCGAAGTCGTGCTGCGTCTCGATCGTCCAGCGTTCGCCGAGCGGTTCGCCGGGCTTCGAGAGGGTATTGATGCGCGCGTCGGTGACGCCGATTTTCGCGAGCGCGGCCGCGAGCGCATCCTTCGTGACGGGCTTGCTGTACTTGATCGTCAGGTCGGTGCCGCCGGTGAACGAGAGGCCCAGCCGCAGCGGCGAGCCGTCCTTCACCCAATGGTAGCCCATGAAGAGCAGGCCCGCGAAGATGATCGCGTACGAGATCGCCGAGACGGTGCGGAACCACCCGACGACGTTCCAGTTGAGACGACGGAAGAACATTTAGACGCGAACCTCCGCCGGCGCGACGTTGCCGCCGGCACCGTACGCGCTCTTGGACGTCGCGAGGTTGTTCTCGACGACGAGATCCACGAAGAACCGCGTCACGACGACGGCCGTGAAGAGCGAGAACGCGGTACCCCAGAAGAGCGTGTACGCAAAGCCCTTCACCGTACCGGTACCGAGCATATAGAGCACGCCGGCACCGACGATCGTGGTGAAGTGGGAGTCGAAGACCGAGCTGAACGCGCGCTGGAATCCGATGCGGACCGCGACGCGCAGCGACTTCCCGGCCCACAGCTCTTCCTTCAGCCGCTCGAAGATCAGGACGTTCGCGTCGACCGCCATACCGATCGAGAGCACGAAGCCCGCGATCCCCGGCAGCGTCAGGACCGCGTGCGCGACCGAGAGCAGCGCCAGCAGCGCGAGCACGTACACGATCAGCGCGACGTCGGCGAGGACGCCGGGGAGCCGGTACATGACCGCCATGAAGATCAGCACCAGCGTGAGGCCCACGATCGACGCGACGAGCGACTTCTGCAAGTCTTCTTGGCCGAGGATCGGACCGACGTCGTCCTTCTCGATGATCGTGACGGGAACGGGCAGCGCGCCGGCGTTGAGCTCGTTGGCGAGCGTCGTGACCTGCTCTTCGGTGAACGAACCGTGGATCAGACCGCTGTCGGAGATCGTGGACTCGATCGTCGCGTCGCTGACCCACTTCTTGTCGAGGAAGATCCCCATGATCTTGCCGGTGTTCTCGTGCGTCATCTTGGCGAACTTCACCGGGTCTTTGGTGGCGAAGTTGACCTCCGGATCGCCGGTCGTGCCGAAGCCCGGTGAAGCGCTCTTGAGCTCTGCGCCGCTGTACACGACCGGCCCGCCGTCGAGGTAGGCCTGGCTCGCCTGCCCGGGCTTGAGGCCGACGGTGCCGGCGTACTTCGGGTCGTTGCGCGCGCGCTGGCTGACCTGTGGCGGGAGGATCTTGAACTCGAGGACCGCGACCTCTTTGAGCAGCTTCTCCAGCTGGTCGGCGTTCTTGACGGCCGGCACCTCGATCAGCAGCCGGTCGGAGCCGGCCTTCGAGATGACGGGCTCGGAGACGCCCATGCTGTTGACGCGCCTGTCGATGACCAGCTCGACCTGATTCTGGACCTCGGTCGTGATTTTCGGCACGTCCTTGGTCGTGTTGAGCTGAAGCAGAACGCGAGCGCCACCCTGGAGGTCGAGGCCGAGATGGATCTTCTTCTGGATGGGCACGATCGCCCACACGCAGAGGCCGACAAAGGCCAACAGGAGGACCGCCTGAACCGGCCTCTTGAGCTTATTCCACATGTACCGTACTAGCCCCGACGTCGACGAGAGGTGTCATTCTGAGAGGCCTCACCTGAGCTCGTCCTGAGCCTGTCGAAGGGTCGAAGGGCGGGGAAGGGGAGAACCCCCGGATCGTAGCATGGGGGCCGGACAGCGTCAAACGACGTCGAGGTCGTCCGGCCTCATCTGGAGCGACGACCGGACGCACGGAGGGTGCATGGTGACCGACGGCAAGGGGGTCGATGCAGGACTCCTGCAAACGCGCTATCGTTTGACGAAGCAGCGCGCCGCGATCCTGCGTGCGCTCGAAGACGGTGCGCATCTCACCGCCGAAGCGATCCACGAACGCGTCCGCGCCGAGCTGCCGGCCGTCAGCCTCGGAACGATCTACCGGACGCTCGACATCTTGCGCGCGATCGGACTCGTCCAAGTCTTCGCGCACGGCGGCGCGGCGCGGTACGAGGCGGCGCTCGACAAGCACCACCACCTGGTCTGCCTCGCGTGCAGCGAAATCGTCAACGTGCCGGCGCCGCAACTGGTCTCGATCGCACTCGCGGTCGCGCAAGACCATCGCTACAGCGGCGTCGACGCCGCGATGGTGATCACCGGCCGCTGCGCGCGCTGCGCCGGCCTGGCACGCAACGGCATCGGACTGACCTGACGCGACGACTAGCGCGAGGGTAGGTCGCCCGGCAGCGCCGCGACGTCGCGGCGCGCGCTCAGGTACGCCTTCGCCTTGCCGACCTCTTCGCTGAGCGCGTCGGTAGTGCGCTCCATCGACGAGAGCGCCTTGAGGCGATAGTCGGCCATCCCGTCGATCGTCGCGCGAACGTTCGCGAACGCTTCCTTCAGCTTGTCGATGTCGATCGTCGGACTCGTCGCGCCTTCCTGGATGCGCGTCGCGTTTTGGCGCAGCACCTGCGAAGTGGACAGGATGAGGTTCGAGGTCGTCGACTTCATCGCGTCGATCTGGTCGAGCACCAGCTTCTGGTTCGCGACCGCCTGGGCGACGGTGATCGCGACCTTCAGCGCCGCCACCGTCGTCGTCGTCGCGCGGTCGACGCCCTTGACCAGCTCGGCGTTGTTGCGTTTGATCAAATCGAGCGCCATGTAGCCCTGAACGTTGACCGCGAGCTGCGTCGCGATGTCCTGCTGCTTCTGCCGCGCGACGAAGAGGACTTCTTCCCGCAGCGCGCGCGCACGCTCGGGATCGGCCGGCTGCAGCGCGTCCACTTCGCGCTCGATCGCGTCCCCGAGGGCGCGGGCGAGATATCCGTGCTTCTCGAGCTCGCCCATCAAGCTCCACATCGCCGTCTTTTCCTGCTCGATCGCGGCGTTGTCGCGCAGCAGCTCGTCCTTGCCGCGGCGCAGCGCCTCGATGACCGCGTTCAGGTGCGACTGCGAGGACTCGTAGCCCCGGAAATAGTCGCGCAGTTTGTTGCCGAACGGCAGCACGCCGAGCAGCTTTTTCGGCGAGAACAGATCGCCTTGATGCGACGGGTCGAGCTTTTCGATCGTCCCGCGCAGCTCCAGCAGCGTCTTCGCGACCGGCGCGCCTTCGGCGAGCGTCGCCATCGCGCGCGTCGGCCGGTCGAGCATGCGGTTCGAGACGCTCGCCGACCGCTCGATCTCCGTGTTCGCGAGCGCTTCCAGCCTGCGGACGCGCTCCTTGTACGCATCGCTCTCCGGTGCCAGGGTCGCAAGCTCTTTCGCGAGCTGCGCCGCCGCTTCGTCGAGCTTCGCCCGCTCGTCGGTGGGGACCGGGACCTTTCCGATCGCATCGGCGACCGCGACCGGCGCGACCGGTTCGGGCGGCGTGAGGATCGGCGGTTGCAGCGTGTCGTCGGGCATCAGATGTCGTTGATGTTCAGCGCGCGCCGGCCGCCGGCCAGGTACCGGTCGTGGACCGCCGCCTCGTCGCCGGTTGCGGACGCGACGGCGGCCGTGGCGGCGAGCTCGGCGGCGGCGCCCCCCGCGGCCTCGGTCAGTCCGCCGAAAAGCTCGCCGATCCCGCCGAAGAGGGCCCCACAGCCTTCCATCGCG
>CALEOJ010000285.1 GCA_937910425.1 uncultured candidate division WPS-2 bacterium | reverse complement strand
CATCGCCCGGGCCGGCCGTCGCTTCCCCGGCGCCTTCGCCCTCGGCCTCGCCGGCGCCGAAGGCCGATAAGACGAAGGACCCCGGCTCGGCGCTCACCATCCGCGATCTCGCCGGCGGGAAGCGCGTCACCGCGAACGACGCGACCGACTTCGCGGTCTCCGACGACGACCGGTTCGTCGCGTATGCGACCGAAACCAAGAACGGCAAGGGCGACGGGCTGCACGTCTACGACGTCGCCACGGGCACGACGACCGACGTGCTGACCGGCGAAGGCCGGTACCGCGATCTCGCGATCGCGCGGGACGGCTCGTCGCTGGCGTTCCTCAGCGACACCGCGACGTACAAAGACGACGTCCCGCACGACGCGGCGTACGTCGTCGATCTGCGCACCGCGAAGCCGACCGCGGTGAAGGCGGTCGACATGGGTACCAGCGGGATCGGTGCCGGGATCTCCCCCAACGCGAACGGCAAGCTGAAGTACTCGCGCGACGGCAAGCGGTTCTTCCTGGGCACCGCGGTCGCGCCGACGCCGATGCCGTCGGGGACGCCGTCGCCGAGCGCCGTCGATCTGTGGACGTGGCACGACGGCGTGCTGCAGTCGCAGCAGCGCCACGACGCCGACCGCGAGCGCAAGCGCACCTATCTCGCGGTCTACGACGTCGGCGCGTCGCGCTTCGCGCAGCTTGGCTCACCGGCGCTGCGCGACGTCACGACCAACGAGGACGGCGACGCGGCGATCGGCGAGGACGCGCGCGCATATCGGCGCGCGGGCTCGTGGCTCGGCGAGACGTACAGCGATCTCTACGCGGTTTCACTCTCCGGCGGGAAACCGAAGCTGCTCGCGAGGCGCGCCGCGTCGGCCGACCTGTCGCCTGCGGGGAGGTACGTGCTGGTTTGGGACGAGCCGGCGCGGCATTGGTACGCGATTCGCACCGCGGACGGAAAGCGCGTGGAACTCGCGCCGCGTGCGGGCGTCGCCTTTCACAACGTCGACGACGACCATCCCGCACCTCCGCCCCCCTACGGGGACGGCGGCTGGCTCGCCGGCGACCGCGGCGTCATGATCTACGATCAGTACGACGTCTGGCTCGCCAACCCGGACACCGGCGCCGCGACGAACCTCACGCATGGCGAGGGCCGCCGTACGCGCACCGTCTACAGTCCGGTGCGGACCGATCCCGACGCGGCCTCGTTCCAGGCCGACAAACCGATGTTGCTCTCGCTGATCGACACGCGGACGTACGCCAGCGGCTATGCGCGCGTCGCCCCGGGCGGCGGGGTTCCGGTGACGCTCTTCAAAGCCGACGAGGTCGTCAACGGCACGCGCACGGTGTTCAACGCGGGTCTGCACAACTTCACCAACCCGCCGCTGGCCGCGAAGAAAGCCGATCGGTACCTGTTCGCGCGCGAGTCGTTCCGCAACTACCGCAATCTGTGGTCGACGGATTCCTCGTTCGCGCACCCGGTGAAGGTGACCGACGCGAACCCGCAGCAGGCGAAGTACCGGTGGGGGACGGAGCGGCTCATCGACTACACCAGCGCCGACGGGCAGAAGATGCGCGCGGTGATGCTGGTTCCCGACGGGCTGCGCCCCGAGCGGAAAGCCCCGATGCTGGTCTACTTCTACGAGACCTGGGCCAGCATGTTCCACACCTACTACACGCCGGCGCCCGGGACGAGCCCGAATTTCGTGCGCTACGTGTCGAACGGCTACGTCGTCGTCTTCCCCGACGTGCACTACCGCATCGGCCATCCCGGCGCCAGTGCGATGAGCTGCATCCTTCCGGCGGTCGACACCGCCCTGCGCACGAACTATGCCGACCCCACGCGCGTCGGGATAGCCGGGCACTCGTGGGCGGCGTACCAGATCAACTACATGCTCACCAAGACGCACCGGTTCCGCGCCGCGGAGGCGGGCGCCGCGGTCGACGACATGATCAGCGCCTACTCCGGGATCCGCCTCGAGAGCGGGATCGTGCGCGAGTCGCAGTACGAGCACACGCAGTCGCGGATCGGTGCCACGCCCTGGGACCGGCCCGACCTGTACCTCGAGAACTCCGGTCTGTTCGGCATCAAGAACATCACCACGCCGTATCTCACGATCCACAACGAGCTCGACGGCGCGGTGCCGCAGTTCCAGGGGATCGAATTCATCACCGCGATGCGCCGCCTCGGCAAGGAAGCGTACCTGTTCTCGTTCGACGGCGAGGACCACAACCTGCGGGGGCGCGAGCAGCAGAAATACTGGACGGTCCATCTCGACGAGTGGTTCGACCACTGGCTCAAGGGGGCGCCGCGCCCGGCGTGGATGGACGGAGTCGACTTCCTGCACCGGGGCGAGCGCAACGTCCATCCGCTCTACGGCGAGCCGGATTAGCGGAGTCCGGTCCGGCGCGCTCGCGGCGATCGCGCTGGCCGTTCTCGCCGCGTGCACGCAGGCGCCGCAATCGCAGCGAACGCTGCGGCTCGCGATCGTCAGCGAGCCGCACAGCCTGTTGCCGCTGCTCTCACAGTCGATCCCGGACAACGAGATCCTGCGGCTGATCTACGATCCGCTGATCGCCTGCGACCGCGCCGGAAACGCGGTCCCCGCGCTCGCGGCCGTCGTGCCGGCGCGCGCGAACGGCGGGATCTCGCGCGACGGCCTGACCGTGACGTATCACCTGCGCCGCGGCGTGCGCTGGCACGACGGCACCCCCTTCACCAGCGCCGACGTCGCCGCGTCGTTCCGTGCGGTCATGGAGCCGCGCAGCGTCGTGCAATCGCGCCACGGGTACGACGCGATCGCGCGCGTCGAGACGCCGGACACGTACACCGTGCGCTTCCGACTCAAGCGCGCGTTCGCCCCGTTCGTCGGAACGGTCTTCGCGGAGAGCGACGCGCCGTACTATCTTGCGCCCGCGCACCTGCTGCGCGACGGACCCCTGACGCAGTCTTCACTCAACGCCGCGCCGGTCGGGACCGGACCGTACCGCGCGGTCCGCTGGTCGCGTGGCGATCGCCTCGAGCTCGCGGCGAACGAGTCGTACTGGAACGGGAAGCCCTCGATCGCGCGCATCACGCTGCGCTTCATCGCCGACGAGAACACGCAGCTGGTCGGATTACGCAGCGGCGACCTGGACGGCGTGCTCGGCATGTCGGCCAACGCCGCCGCGCAAGCGCGCACGATCCCGCACGTGCGCGTCGCGACCGCGCCGCTGAACGCGTACTGGGGCGTGATGATGAACAACGGGCGCGGGCCGGCTGCCGACGTCCGCGTGCGGCGCGCGCTTGCCGAAGCGATCGACGCGAGGTCGTTCCGCGACAACGTCACCCACGGGTTCTACGCGCCGGTGATCGCCGATCTGCCGCCGGTGCTGTGGGCGGCGGATCGCACGCTGCGGCCGATCCGGCACGACGTCGCCGACGCGCGCCGGCTGCTCGCGTCGGCCGGGTACGGTCCGGCGCACCCGCTCGCGCTCGACCTCGCGATTCTTCAGTCGTCGCAGACGCATCGGGTCGAGGCCGTCGCGCTGCAAGGCCAGCTCGCGGCGCTGGGCGTCGACGTGCGCATCCGTCCGTATCTCGGCAACGTCTTCGATGCGCCGCCCTCGGAAGGCGGCATCCTCACCCGCGGGCGCTACGATCTCGCGTTCTACGGCTGGTACGCCGGGATGGATCCTGACGACAGCGGCCAGTTCCTGTGCGATCAGCGCCCGCCGAGCGGCTACGACCATTCGTTCTACTGCAGCGCGGAGATGGACGCAGCGCAGCGCGACGCGCTCTCGTCGTACGATCAAGCCGCGCGCAAGCGCGCGTACTCGCGCATCGAGGCGCTGCTCTTGCGTGACGTCCCGATCCACTTCCTGGGCTCGCCGGTCGCGATCTCGGCGCTGCGCGACGACGTCGGCGGCTTCTCACCGACGCTCGTCACGCAGACCGCGAACGCGCAGCGCTGGGTGCTCGCCAGGTGAGCATCCGAGGTCGTCCTACGAGGATAGCGGGCCGAGCCGCGCCGTCCACGAACATCAGGCCGATGATCGGGCGTACCACCGTCGCTGCTCTTGCCGTCCTGCTCGGCACCTCGTCGCTCGCTTCGCTCGCCGGCGCGCAGACCTCCGCCGCGCCGGCTCCGCCCACGACGACGGTCCCGCAGACCGCTTCGACGCTCGCGCCGAGTCCGGTGCCCGCAGCGACGCTTGCGCCCGCGCCGCCGTCGGAGCCGTCGACCGGGCCGCGTCCTGCGGCCACGCCGGGACCGACCGTCTCGACGCTGCCGTTCCCGTTCGGGCCCGCTCCGACGCAGTCGTACGCGATCTTCACAAAGACGGCGACGATCCAGCCGGGCGTCATCGACCTCGTTCGCAAGGACGACGAGCTCTATTTCGACCTGCGGCCGGAGAACTTCGACAAGACGTACATCATCTTGCCGTCGATCGAGCGCGGCGTCGGCAGCGGCGCGTTCGCGGGCCGTGTGTACGAGCCGTTCCAGGTCACCTTCAAGCTCGTCGGCAAGCGCGTGCTGTGGATCACGCCGAACTCGCGCTACGTCGCTGACAAGGGGAGCGCGGCAGCGAACTCGCTCGCGATCAGCGTCGCGAACTCGGTGATCCTCTCGACCCCGATCGTCGCCGAAGATCCGGCGAAGAAGCACGTCGTGGTCGCACCTACGCTGTTTCTCACCGATTTCGAGGGGATCGGCGCGGATCTCGGCCGCGGCGTCGCGCCCCCGTCGCTGCCGGGATTGCTGCTGCTGATCGCGCGGCCGTCGTTCTCCGTCGACGCCACCAAGTCGTACTATCTTTCGACGAAGGCGTTTCCGCGGAACGACGAGATCAGCGTCAACCTGGCGTTCAACGGACCGCCGAACGCGCTCCCGACGGTCCCCGACGGGCGCGGCATCCCGATCGGCGTCCACTACAGCATCGTCGCGCCGACCGAGCCCGATCCGAAGTTCGTCCCGCGCTTCGCCGACGACCGCGTCGGGTATTTCATCACGGCACGCAAGCGGTACGGGAACGATGCCGCGGCGACGCCGTTCGAGCGCTTCGTCGAGCGCTGGAACCTCGACAACGGACCGATCACGTTCTACCTCACGAACGAGATCCCCAAGGAGTACCGTGCCACGGTGCGACGCGGGATCCTGGCTTGGAACGACGCCTTCGCGAAGGTCGGCCATCCGAACGCGATCGTGGTGAAGGACCCGCCGGCAGAAGCCGGTTGGGATCCCGACGACGCGCGCTACACGACCGTTCGCTGGATCACGAGCGATCAGCCCGACTTCAGCGCGTACAGCCCGCACGTGAGCGATCCCGACACCGGCCAGATCATTCGGGCCGAAGTCGTGATCGACGGGGAGTCGCTGCGCTCGATCAAACGCGGCTACGTCGATCGCGTGCAGCCGGCGCAGCGCGCCCGGAGCAATGCCTACGCGCTTGCGGCCGGCCGGCTCGGGGGAGGCGCTTCGGGGAACGTCGACGATGCGGTGCCGCCGAGTGAGGAATGCTCGCTCCAAGAGGATTCGGTCGCGCAAGCGGCGCTCGGCTCGCTGCTGCTGGCGCGCAACCCGCGTGCGACCGCCGCGGATCGCGAGCGCTACGCGCAGGAGTGGCTCTACAGCACGGTGATGCACGAGGTCGGGCACACGCTGGGGCTGCGGCACAACTTCCAGGGCTCCACCTCCTACACGTACGCGCAGCTGCACGACCCGGCGTTCACGCACGCACACGGTACGACGGGGTCGGTGATGGACTATACACCGGCCAACGTCGCAGCGCTCGGCGAGCGCCAAGCGGACTATTTCCCGACGAAGCTCGGGGCGTACGACTACTGGGCGATCGAGTACGGGTATCGCACGTTCCCGAACGTGCAGCGGTCGGCCGACGAGGCGGTTCCGCTGTCGCGCATCGCGGCGCGCTCGACCGAACCCGGGCACGCGTACGGCACCGACGAGGACGCGACCGCGATCTCGATCGATCCGCGCATCCAGCGCTTCGATCTCTCGAGCGACCCGCTCGCCTACGTCGACGAACAGTTCCGCATCGATGACGACGTCGCGTCGCACCTGATGCGCCGCTATCCCGGCGACACGCGGACGTTCCAGGACCTGCGCTCGGGGCTGATCACGGTGCTCAGCAACCAGCTGAACAATGCCGCGCTCGCGGCAAAATACGTTGGCGGGATCTATACCTCGCGCGCGCACCGCGGTCAGCCCGGCGCGGCGCTCCCCTTCGAAGCGGTCCCGCGCGCGCAGCAGCGCCGCGCGTTCGACCTGATCGACCGGTGGGTGCTCTCGTCGCGCGCGTTCCGGCTCTCACCCGAGCTGCTCAACGCGGCCGCGCCGACGCGGTACGGGATCCACTGGGGCGCGAACGGCGTGCGGCGCAGCGATTTCCCGATCCGTGAGGTGATCGCCGAGCTGCAAGACGACGTGATCACCGAGATGTTCTCACCGGTGAACCTGGGCCGCGTCGCGGACCAAGAGCTGAAGGTGCGCAAACCCGGCGAGACGATGACGCTCGCCGATCTGTTCGGCTGGACCAACGCCGCGGTCTACGACGATCTCGGCCGCACGTCGATCGCACCGGCGCATCGCGAGCTGCAGCGGCGGTTCGCCGACCTGCAGATGCAGATCGTCGCGCTGCCCTCCGCGTTCGCCGATCAACTCGATCTTCCGCGCGAGACGCAAGCGCTCGCACGCTACAACTTGATGCGCCTCTCGTCACGGCTCGACGGAGCGGTTTCGGCGGCGCGCGACGACGGCACGCGCGCGCACTTGGTGGACCTCCGTGTACGCGTCAACGGAGTGCTACACGCGCAGAACATTCGCTCGATCTAAACGGGATGTTGCGTAGCGGTACCAGTGTGATGTACACCACGCAGTAATTTCATCAAGTTCTCAGGCGAACGCGTCGATCTCCGCCAGCGCCAACATCGCGCCCGACACGACGGTTGCATCGACGTACTCGAGCGCGGGCGACTCTTCGCTGCCGACGCTCTCGATCAAGCGAGCGACGGCGTCCGTCCGTGGCCTGCGCGACACGTCCTCGGGGCGAACGGTGATCGCGTACCTGCGGCTCCAGTTCTCCGCCGACGTCACCTTGCCGCGAGCGCCGGCCTTCACGTTCATCGTCCCCGGCACGCTGCCGACGAACGGTGTGACCTACTGGCTGGCGTTCATCGATCCGCTCCTGTCGGCCGCCGGCTGGCAGACCGGCTTCGAAGGACCGGCTTCGGCCACGGCGGCGACCACCGCGAGCGGAAAGAGCGGCACCCAGCTCGTCCGCCGCCGGACAGCAAACCGTCCCCGGTGGGGTGACCCCGCGGAACATCCAGTTCACGAGCGTCACCGCCTCCACGCCCGCCCCGATCACGTTCGTCCAGCAGGGTTTCAGCGGGCCGTTCACCCTGCACGGTGACTGCACGGGGATCGTGAACACGAGCGGCGCCAGCCCAACCTGGACGATCACCCCGGTCGGACAGGGCCGCTGCGTGATCGTCGGCCTCGGCGACAAGGGCGCGAGCGCGATCGTCCACGTCGGCGTCATAACGCCGTACGAGACGCCGGCCCCGACCTCGCAGCCGACGACCTCGCCGACGACCAATCCTACGACATATCCGACGACCTACCCGACGACGTACCCGTCTCACTCGCCGGAGCCGACGCACGCGCCGACCACGGCCCCGTCGTCGAGCCCCAGCCCGAAACCGAGCCCCACGCCGAGCCCGACGCCGACGCCTACCCCCGGCACGGCTTCTCCGGGCGAATTTCCGGGCAACCCGGCCGGCGCCCCGGCGGTATAAACCAGGGCGATGTACACCGTCTACCTCGGCCTCGGCTCGAACCTGGGCGATCGACAGAGCACGATCCTCGCCGCGCTCCAGCGCCTGCGCGCCGGGGCGCGGATCGAAGCCGTGTCCTCGTTCTACGAGACGCCGCCCGCGAACGGCGTCGCCGGCCCGGCGTTCTTGAACCTCGCCGCCAAGGTGACCACGGAGCTGGATCCGATCGCGTTCGAACGCTTTGTTCGCGGCGTCGAGACGGCGATCGGCCGGCAGACGCGCACGCCGCTCGACGCCCGGCCGATCGACGTCGACATCCTGCTGATCGACGCGCTGGTCGCCGATTTCGGCCGGTTCGAAGTGCCGCATCCGTACCTCGCGGCGCGCGCGTTCAACCTCATCCCGCTGGCCGAGATCGCGCCGGAACTCATCGAACCGCGCACTGGGAAGACGATCGCCGAATTGGCGGCCGCCGTGCCGCACGAGGGCATCGCGCGCAAAACCCGCGCGATGCACTTCGCGGCAAACCGGCAGGAGGAGGAGCCCGATGTGCGACTCTCGCTGAACCGCGTCGGCGTCTCGTCGGTCAAGCATCAGATCAGGCTCAACGTCGGCGGCGAGGAGCGGCTCTTCCAGGGCGACTTCACGATGGTCGCCGACCTCGCGCCCGACAAGGCCGGCGTCCACATGTCGCGCTTCTCCGAGCTGCTCGAGGCGGCGACGCTCGACGTGCTGGCGCGCAAAGAGAAGCCGTCGCGCGTCGAGGAGCTCACCGAGCAGATCGCGCGCGAGATCGTCGGCTCGCAGGGCGCGCTGCGCGCCGACGTCCGGCTGCGCGCGGAGTTCGGTCTCGAGCGCTGGACGCCGGTCAGCGGAAAGCGCACCGAAGAGACCTACACGCTGGTCGGGATCGCGCACGCCGACGCGCACGGGACGCGCCGCATCGTCGGTGTCGAAGCCCAAGGGATGACCGCGTGCCCGTGCGCGCAGCTGATGGTGCGCGAGCACTCGATCCGCGAACTGCAGGAGGCCGGCTTCAGCGAGGCCGACGCGATCCGCGCGGTCGACGCGCTGCCGGTGGCGACGCACAACCAGCGCGGCCGGGGCGGGGTCTACATCGGCGCCGAGGCGCCGCACGCGAACGAGATCCGCGCCGAAGACCTCGTCGAGATCGTCGAGTCGTCGATGTCGAGCGAGACGTACGACCTGCTGAAACGCCCGGACGAGTTCTTCATCGTCAACAAGGCGCACCACAACCCGAAGTTCGTCGAGGACGTGGTGCGCGGTATCCTCGCCCGCGCGCTCGACGTCTACGCCGACTTCCCGGACACGACGTACATCGGCGCGACGCAACTCAACTACGAGTCGATCCACAAGCACGACGCGTTCGCCGAAGCCTTCGGCCTGTTCGGCGAGTTCCGCCGCGAGCTGCGCGAGGGCGTCCACGTCGACGTGAAGACCGACCTCGCGAGCTGGCTCGGTACGCGCCCGTCCCCGGCGGTAGCGCTCTAGGAGGAGACACGATCCGTCGCGGGGGAACGCCCGCGTCACAGCGTGCATCTCTTCTTTCAAGAACTGCTGAACGGCCTGGTCGTCGGAAGCCTGTACGCGCTCGTCGCGCTGGGGTTGGCGCTGGTCTACGGCACGATGCAGATCCCGAACTTCGCCCACGGGCATCTCTACATGCTCGGTGCCTACGTCGCGTTTTTCGGCGTGACCGTCGCGCACGTGGGGTACTGGCCGGCGATGCTGCTCGCGATCGTCGTGCTGGCGCTGGTCGGTGTCGTGCTCGAGCGGCTGGTCTTCCGGCCCCTGCGGAACGCGCCGGAGGTCAACACGATCATCGCCGCGGTCGGTGTGCTGTTCTTCCTGCAGACGTTGGCACAGGTCTGGTTCGGCGGTGACTACCGCGTCTTCCCCACCCCGTACGACAAGGTCGTGCACTTCGCCGGCCTGGTGGCGACGCAGCAGCAGCTGATCGTCATCGCCGCCGCCGCCGTGCTGATGGTGGCATTGTTCTGGTTCCTCAAGCGCACGCTGACCGGTGCGACCATCGAGGCGGTCGCGCAGAATCGCGCCGGCGCGGCGCTGGTGGGGATCGACCCGAACCGCGTCTCGATGATGGTCTTCGCGATCTCGGCCGGCCTCGCCGCCGCGGCCGCGACGCTGATCGCATCGATCAGCCTGATCTCGCCGTCGATGGGCTTCACCGTCATCCTCAAGGCGTTCGCGATCATCGTGCTGGGCGGGATGGGGAGCGTCCCCGGCGCGATCATCGGTGCGTACATCCTCGCCTTCGCCGAGAGCTTCGGCGGGACGTATATCTCCAGCAACTATCAGGATGCCATCGCCTTCGGCGTGCTCGTCCTCATCCTGACGTTCAAGCCCACCGGGCTCTTCGCGAAGGGAACGTAGTGCGCCGCGTCCTGTGGATCATCGCCGCAGCGGTTGCGGTGGCGATCCCCTTCCTCGTGCCGAAGACGTTCTATCTGCAGATCGTTGCCGGCGCCTACATCACCGCGATCGCGGTGTACGGCCTCAACGTCATCCTCGGGTATACCGGTCTGCTCAATCTCGGGCACGCGGCGTTCTTCGGAATCGGCGCGTATGCCGTCGCCTTGCTGGAAACGAAGGCCGGCTGGCCGTTCTGGCCCGCGCTCCTGGCCGGCTGCGCGGCCAGCGTCGTGTTGGGAGCAATGGTAGGCTCGGTCAGCCTGCGCACGCGCGGCAACTACTTCGCGATCTTCACCGCCGCGGTCGGCGTCATGATCGCGATCGTGTTCACCAACTGGCAAGAGCTGACCGGCGGAAACATCGGCATCGTCAACATCCCGCCGCCGCCGTCGATCGGTCCGCTCGCCTTCGACGGCGACGTGCCGAAGTATTACCTCGTGCTCGGCGCGCTCGCGCTCACGATCCTCATCTGCCGCTTGGTCCGCCACTCGCTGGTCGGGCGGACGTTCGTCGCGATCGCCGACAACGAAGATCTCGCCCGCGCCGCCGGCATCGACGTCGCGCGCGTGCGGCTGACCGCGTTCATGCTCTCGACGTTCCTGGCCGGCCTCGCCGGCGGCATGTTCGCGATGTACAACGGCAATCTCGGCCCGGATCAGACCGGTCTCGACATCACCTTCGAGCAACTGCTGTATCTGGTGATCGGCGGGATCGGCACGATCGCCGGACCGCTGGTCGGCACGCTCGTGCTGGTCGGGATATCGCACGAGCTGCAAGGCATGCAGCAGTATCGCTTCTTGATCTTCGGGCCGCTGCTCGTGCTGCTGGTCCGCTTCTTCCCGCTGGGGATCGCCGGCGGATTCAGCCGGCTTACCGCGCGCTGGGCGGCGCGGTGATGCTGCTGCAGGTCCGTAACGTCACCAAACGCTTCGGCGGCTTGACGGCGGTCGACGACGTGAGTTTCGACGTCCCGGCCGGCCACATCAAAGCTATCATCGGACCCAACGGCGCCGGCAAGTCGACGCTGTTCCACCTGATCTCGGGCTACCATCCGGCAACGCGCGGCACGCTGACCTTCGAAGGCGCGGAGATCACGCACCTTCCGATGCATGAGATCGCGCGGCGCGGCATCGCCCGCACGTTCCAGACGACCAGCCTGTTCTCGCATCAAACGGTGCTCGACAACGCGACCATGGGCTACCGCATGCACGCCGCCACGAACGTCTTCGACGCGCTGCTGCGGACGCCGCGCGCCCGGCGCGAGGAAACGGAGAGCCGCGAAGCCGCCTACGAAGCGCTGCGCTTCGCTGGGATCGCTCCGCTGGCGAACCGCATCGCCGGCTCGATTCCGCAGGAAGCGCAGAAGCGGCTCGCCATCGCGATCGCGGTCGCGGCCAAGCCGAAACTCGTGCTGCTCGACGAACCGGTCGCCGGCGTCACGTCGGAAGAGACGGTCGAACACGCCGAACTGATCCGGCACATGGCCAACGAGGGCTACACGATTTGCCTGGTCGAGCACAAGATGACCCTGGTGATGGGTCTGGCCGACTCGATCGTCGTGCTCCATCACGGCAAGAAGATCGCTGAAGGGACGCCGGCCGAGATCAGCGCCGATCCGGCCGTCATCGAAGCCTATCTCGGTGCGGCGACGCATGCTTGAGATCAAGAACCTCGGCGTGCGCTACGGCGCCGCGTCGCCGGCGCTCGAAGGCGTCGACCTCACCGTACGGCCAGGCGAATGCGTGACGCTGCTCGGCGCGAACGGCTCGGGCAAGACGTCGCTCTTCTGCGCGCTCAGCGGTCTGATTCCCTCGACCGGCCAGATCCGGTTCGAAGAGCGCGAGATCGGACGGATGCGGCCGGCCGCGATCGTCGCGCTCGGGATCGCACAGTGTCCGGAGGGCCGCCAACTCTTTCCCGATCTCTCCGTCGAGAAGAACCTGCGGCTGGGGGCGTACGTCGGACGCCGCGACCGACGCGGAACCGAAGCGGCGCTGGAACGCGTGTGCACGTTGTTCCCCGACGTGCGCGATAAGCTCCGGTCCCCTGCGGGCGCGCTCAGCGGCGGACAGCAGCAGATGGTGGCGATCGGCCGCGCGTTGATGGCGCGGCCGAAGCTGCTGCTGCTCGACGAACCGTCGCTCGGCCTCGCACCGAAGCTGGTGGAGGCGACGCTGGACGCCGTCGCGGAGATCAATCGTGCCGGAACGATGGTGTTGCTGGCGGAACAAAACGCGTACGCGGCGCTGTCGATCGCACATCGCGGCTACGTGCTGGCCAACGGCCGGGTGGTGCTCGAAGGCTCGGCGAGTGCACTCCAACAGAACGAGCTCGTCAAGAAGGCGTTCATCGGCGCCTGAGAAGGAGGTCAACTTGCTCCGCAAAGTACGGGTAGCGGTCTCGAGCGCGGTCATCATGGCGATGGCGTCGACGCTCGGAGCGACAGCGCAGACGCCGGATACGATCACGATCGGCTACACCGGCCCACTTTCCGGCGGCGCCGCGGCATACGGCTTGGACGTGCAGCACGGACTGCAGATGGCGGTCGACGAGCTCAACGCCGCCGGTGGTGTGAAAGTCGGCGGCAAGAAGACCACCTTCAAGCTCGTCTCGCTCGACGACCAGTACCGCCCTCCCAACGCGGTCGCCAACGCGAAACAGCTCTCGCAGCAGAACAACGCTGTGATCGTGTTCTGCCCGCACTCCGGCGGGATCTTGGCGATGCAGGCGATGAACGAAAAGTCGTCGCCGAAGTTCTTGATCGGGGCGTACAGCAGCGAGCCGGCGATCCTCAAGCAGGACAACCACCTCACGGTGATGACCCCGCCCTCATACGATGCGTACTTCAAACCGTTCATCGGCATCGAAATGAAGCGCTTCGGCAAGAAGCTGGGCTTGCTGGCGACGACCTCCGCGTACGGCAAGGCGTGGGCCGACGGGTTCCGCAAGGCGTGGGAGGCGGCCGGCGGGACGGTAACCGGCGACTACGGCGTCGACTACAACACCACGACCGACTTCTCGGGCGCCGTGACGAAGGCACTCAACGACAAGCCGGACGTGATGCTCGTCGGCGGGCCGTCGCAGCCTACGGGTCTCGTGATCAAGTCCGCGCGGAACCAGGGCTACAAGGGCGGCTTCGCGATGATGGACCAGGCGAAGTTCGAACAGGTCGAAGACGTCGCGCCCATCGCGCAGCTCGAAGGCACCGTGGGGATCATCCCGTTCAAGGACTTCGGTCCGGGCGTGGGCCAGTTCATCCCGCGGTACAACGCGAAGTTCGGCACGTCGCGTCAGGCCAACGCGGAAGTCGGCTTGAACTACGAGACGATGCATGTCTTTGCCGCCGCGATAGCGCTGGCGAACAGCACCGACCCAGCCGCGATCATGGCGAAGGTCGAGCGCGCCGCGAAATCGCTGCCCGGCACGTATCGCATCGCGGACATCAACGGCCTCTCCAAGACCGGCCACCTCTTGATCCGCTCGGTCGCCGCCGTGGTGAACAAGGGCAAATTCGAACCGGTCCCGGTCCCGTTCACCGAGTGAGCTGACGGCGCGAGGGCTCGTCGAGCCCCTCGCGCCCTCGCTACCTCGTCCGGCGGGAGGGTTGCCGCGGCTGACGCCGCGTACAGCCCCGATATGTCGATCCGCAGCATCCTGGCGGCCGCGCTGGCGGTGATCGCCGTTTCCGTGACTGCCGCGCCGGGTTGGGCCGCGGCGTGGCCCGCGCCGGCGGACGGTACGTACGTCGAGCCCTCGTTCACGTTCGCCGACGGCGAGACGATGCGCGATCTGCGGCTGCACTACGTGACGCTCGGCACGCCGCATCGGAACGCTGCCGGACACGTCGACAACGCGGTCCTGGTCCTGCACGGGACGGGCGGCGACACGAACCAGTTCCTGAGCGATCGTTTCGCCGGCGTGTTGTTCGTCCCGGGCGGGCTGCTCGACGCGTCCAAGTACTTCATCGTGATCACCGACGGCATCGGGCACGGGAAATCGTCGAAGCCGAGCGACGGTCTGCACGCGAAGTTCCCGCACTACGGCTATCGCGACATGGTGCGCGCGCAACACGACGTGCTCGTCGATGGGCTGCACGTCGACCACCTGCGGCTCGTCATGGGCACCTCGATGGGTGGGATGCAGACCTGGCTCTGGGGCGCGACCTATCCGACGATGATGGATGCTCTGATGCCGCTGGCGAGCTTGCCGGTGCAGATCGCCGGCCGCAACCGGGTCTGGCGCGATATGATCGTCGACGACCTGCGCAACGATCCGGGCTACAACGGGGGCGAGTACAAGACCGAGCCGGTGCTGGGGATGAAAGCGGCCGTCGACGTCCTGTGGTTCCTGGGCTCGGCGCCGCTCTACAACCAGTCGCAGCTCCCAACGCGCGATCAGGCCGACGCGTATTACGAGAACACGATCAAGAAGCTCGCCTCGCGCTACGATGCCAACGACATGATCTACCAGTTCGAGTCCTCACGCGACTACGACCCGAACAGCGACCTCGGCAAGATCACCGCACCGCTGCTCGCGATCAACAGCGCCGACGACCAGATCAATCCGCCGGAGCTGAAGATCGTCGACAAAGAGATCGGGAAAGTCAGGCACGGACGATTCGTCCTACTGCCGATCACGGAGGAGACGCGCGGTCACGGCACCCACACGTTGCCGGCGATCTGGGGATCGTACCTCGCGCAGCTCCTGGCGGACTCCTCGCGCGCGCCCTGACGCATGGCGCCCGGAAGGGCCCGGCGCTGGGTCTTACCCTTCGAAGAGCACGTCGTAGCGAAGTGTGCCCGTCTCGGTAACACGGACACCGACGGTCGGAAGGTGCGGGCGCAGTTTGCCGTCGTGCATGAGGTGCCGGACCCGGACGCCATGCAGGAGCAGCGCGGCGTCAGATATCAGACGGCGATGACAGCGCCACCACACTGTCTCCGAGCATAGGATTGCCACGCGCGCCATTGCCGCTCGCGCAAGCAACGCAGCGAGAGCGCGTGTGAAGGCGTCCGTCTCCATGTAGTCCGCGTACGCGCGGAATGAGGGGTGGCGCAGCGCGACGTTGTTGCTGTTGCGTTCGACCTTGCGAAACCCTCCGAGGGCCGGCTCCCAGAGATAGGCGCTTCCGGTGCTTTCGGGTACCCATAGCTCCATCTCTTCGCGCCGGAATTGCGGATGGCGGCGACTCTTGGGGACCGTGCGAACGTCGACAATCGACTCGATCGCGGCTTCGCGGATGAGCCGGGCGAGTTCGTCCGCGCTGGCAGTGCCGTGTCCGAGCGTGAGCAACTCCCGCTGGGTCCCTCGTTCCGTCCCGATGATATCGGTTCTCGATTCTAGCATCTCGGCTCTTCGCGAGCGAAGCCGTTCGAACGGGCTCCAGCGTAAGACGCAGTCATGTCAGTGTGCGGCGCATGAAGATGATCGCGTCGGGATTGTCGTTGTAGCGCGGTACCTCGACGTAGCCTCGGCGCCGGTAGAGGCGCACGGCGTCGTCGAGACCCTCCTTTGAATCGAGATAGATCGCGTCGTAGCCTATCTCGCGCGCGGAGACCTCGACGGCGTCGTTGTACTCGTCGATGATCGCGCGCGCCGCCTCTTCGTCGGCGGCGCGAGCACGGCGAACGGTGTGTGTCATCGCGGAGACTAGAGCCGCACTCCGATGCCGGCGTACGGGTCGGAGCGGATGAAGCGGTTGTCGTTCGAGAGCCCTTTGCCGGTGCGAACTTCCTGGCCGTCGCCGATCACCCCGAAGAACCGTGACCGCGAACTCCGGATCACGACACCGAAGTCGACCTTGAGGATGCCGAAGGTCGGCGTCAGCGTTCGCGTGGGCGCGGTTTCGGTGACGTACGAGCCGGAGGCCGCCGGATAGTAGAACGCCGAGACGAACGGCCGCATCCCCGGCGCGCTCGAGGCGTGGAGTTCGAGACCGGCGCCGACACCGGTCAGGACCGGATAGTGATAGTTCGTCCAGGTGCGCACCGCTCCGATCCCGGCATAGAGCGGCGCATTCCTCAGGATGCGGTACTCGGCGTGCGCTTCGAACGAGGAGTCGCGCGCGATGAACGGCGTCACCGTGCCGAACCCGCCCTCGAGGCGCGCGTAACGCGTCAGCGCGCCGGGACCACCGCTCTCGGTCAGATAGACGTTGCGCCAGTACTGCAGCGTCAGCGCGTACGGACCGCGCGCGAGGAGGAGGCGCACGCCGAGCGACTGCGGGTAGCTATCGCCGTCGCTCGACCGCTCGTTGTAGGCGTCGCCGAGCGGGCGGATGATTTCGAGCGACGGTGCGGGCGGCGGATCGGCGCGGCACGGCGTGCCGCAGCAGACGGCAGCCGCTAGCGCAGCGGCCGCTGCGACGTTTCTCGATGAGGGCATTCAGTCGCCGAAGGTGATGAACGTCGGACCGCTGAGCTGCGTGTCCGGGCCTTGGTAGATGAACGCCGGGGTCGAGCCGGCGACCGTCGGATCGAAGATCGAGATGCTGTCGTTGCCGAAGTTCGTGACGTAGACGTTGGTCGTCGGCGGGACTTGCAAACTTGCCGCGGCCGGTTTGCGGATCGCGATCCCGTACGGCTGGTTCAGGCCGGTATAGGTGCGGGTCGGGACAGCCGCGCCGTTCGCGCCGGACGCATAGACGAGCACGGTGTTGCTCCCGAAGCTGGCGACGTACAGGTTGTCGCTCCGGTCGAGCGCTAGCCCCTTCGGCTGGTTGAGCCCACTCGCGCCTGCCGTGATGGTGCGGATTGGAGCGACGTTGCCGTTGGCGTTGGTGGCGTACACGGTGATCGTGCTGTTGCCCGAGTTCGCGACGTAGAGATTCCCCGTGCTGTCGTAGGCGACTCCGAAGGGTTGCGCGAGGAGCGTGAGCGCACCCGTGATCTGCCGCAGCATCGCGCCGCCCGAACCGGGCGCGAAGGTGTCTACCGCGGCAAAGGCATTCCCGGCGCCGGCGCACGTCTGGCAGGCAACCGTGATGTTTCCGGCCGGATCGGGAGCGTTGCCGAAGCCTTGCACGAGGGCGCCGTCCGCAAAGTCCGGTGCCTCGTTGGGGTTTACGAGACCTGGGCAAATGACGTGAAGCCCGAGGCTGGCTGCATCGTAGCCTTCCATCGACGCCATCGACGAGCCGGCGACGTAGAGGATCCCGGCGTTGTCGAAGGTCACGCCCTGCGGCGCGTTCAGACCCGTGCTCGATCCGCCCAGCACGTGCAGCGGCACCTCGTCCATCCCATTCGCCACGGTCGGAAAGATCGTCGCGCCGAAATACGGGAAGTACGCCGTCACGGTGTTGCTCTTCGCGTTCGCCACGCTGATGTTGCGGGTGTTGAAGACGCCCGAGATGTTCGCGATTTGCAGCGGGTTGGTTCCGGTCGCGACGTTCGGAACGGTCGCGCTGATGCTGCGCGCGGTCCCCGGGACGACGATGATGCCCTGGTTAGCGGGGAGGGGATCGTTCACCGAGCCGCGCCGGCAGGCGATCCCGGTCGACGGGCTGTGGCCGTTGTAGCGGACCGTGACCGGCGTGCCGGGCGCCGTGATCGTCGAGGTCGAGAACGCGTCGAGGTCAACCTCCCCGAACGATGTGTCTTGGCTCAGCGTGATCGTCACCGGGTTTCCCTGCCCATCGACGTACACGCCCGGGCCGATGATCGTGTTCCCGCCGGCATCCTGGGCGTTGACGAGCACGTTGATGAGCTGCGGGATCGCCTGGACCGCTGTGCCTTGCACGTTGTTGTAGTTGAAGTCGACGCTGAGGTGCGTCACGACCCCGTTCATCGTCACCGCGAGCGGGTTCACCGCACCCGGCGTGATGGTCGCGCTCATCGACGCCGTCGAGAGCTTGTTCCCCAAGCCGCCGGGCTGATCGAAGGCCGAGAAGCCGACCGTCACGGTTCCCCCGGTCAGGTCGGCGTTGACGACACACGTCAGCGGCGTGTTCCCGCTCGCCGGCACGCAGCCGGGTGAGGTGGGGGTGATGTTCGCGACCGTCACCACTGAGCCGCCGGCCGAGATGACGAGCGATTTCGTCGCCGCGCTCACGTAGCGGGGCCGCCGCGCGCTGCTCGAGGTTTGCGCGGCGGACGGGACGCGGATCGTGATCTGCGCGGTCCCTTTCGCGCCGTTCTGCGGCGGCGCCGATGGTTGCGTGGGGACGGAAGAAGCACCACCACCGCCGCCGCAAGCGGCGAGCGCGACGATCGCAGTGAAGGCTATCAGCCGGCGTGTCATCGGATGTTCACCCGTCCGACCCCGGGAGTCGACTGTTCGGCGAACCAGAGATTGCCGTCCGGACCGGCCGTAATCCCGACCGGAGACGAGAACGACGTGATACCGAACGTGGTGTCGTAGTTGGTGATCGTTCCGGTCGGCGTGCTCTTTCCGACGTTGTCGGTGAAATCGCCGGTGAACCAGAGATTGCCGTCGGGGCCGAGCGCGATGCAGCCGTTTCCATTGGCACCGCTGAAGCGCGTGATCGTGCCGGAGGGCGTGATCCGAGCGATGTTATTGCTGACCGTGAACCACACGTTGCCGTCAGGGCCCGGCGCGACCCCGACGGCTATCTCGTTGAGCTGCAGCGAAAACTCCGTTACTAGCCCGGCCGGCGTAATCTGCGCGATCCGCGGGGGCGTCGAGAACGAGAACGTTTCTTCGAGCCACCACACGTTGCCGTTCGGCCCGCGTGCCATCGAGCAGGGAGCGAAATTGGCACTCGCGCCGGGCAGGGTAATCCCGGCGGTGAACATCGTCACCGCGCCCGCCGGCGTGATGCGGCCGACGCGCGGAGCGGTGGAGTCGGAGAACCAAAGGTTTCCGTCTGAGCCGGCGGCGATCGCGACGGGCTGCGCGCCGCTGGGGATCCCGGCGCTGAACTCGGTGATCACCCCGGCCGGCGTGATGCGGCCGATGCGCCCGGCATTCTCGGTGAACCACAGGTTCCCATCGGGACCCGCCGTGATACTGGATGCCAACGAGAACGGCGTGAGCCCGGCGGAGAACTCGGTCACGACGCCGCGCGGGGTGATGCGGCCGATGCGATCGCCGTACTCCTCGGTGAACCACAGGTTCCCGTCGGCTCCGAGGGCGATCCCCGCCGGCGAGCTGGCGGACGCGATCCCGGTGCGGAACTCGGTGATGAACGCGGAGTTCCCACCGATCGTGAGCGTCGCGGTCTTCGACGTCACGCCCGGGGCCGAGGCGGTGATCGTCGCGCTCACCAGGGTGGTACCGTTGTAGCTCAGGTCGGTGCCGCCTGGCGCGGTGAAGGTGCTCTTCGTCAGGCTGGTCTTGCCGCTCGCATCGGAGTTGGACAGCGTGATGGTTAGCGCGTTGCCGCTCGCGTCGACGAACGGCTCGGGGCCGACGATGATGTTGCCGTCTGGATCCAGTGCGTTCAGGATCAGCGCCGACCTTGCCGCCGTCCCCGTCGGCAGGGCCGCCGGGTCTAGCGCGAGCGCCAGCGACGCGACGATCCCGCTCAGGGTCAGGTTGATCGTCGTCGGTCCGCTCGCGGCCGCCGTTACCTGCAGCGCCGCGACGGCGACCTTCGTTCCGGTCGCCCCGGGCGCATCGTACGACGCGATCGTCAGCGTGTTCGTCCCCGACGGAACGGTCGCGCTCACGGTGCAGGTGAGCGGGGTCGTCGCGGTCGGTGCGGTGCAGCCCGCCGACTGCGGCGTGAGGTTCGCCGTGACGAGCACCGTACCGGTGCTGTTCGCGATCGTCAGCGACTGCGTCGACGGGCTCACGTACGCGGGCCGCCGCAGCCGGGCCGCCGTGCTCGTACCCGACGGCACTCGGATCACGAACGAGATCGTCGCGGGCGCCCGATCGCCGGCGCCAGGCGTCGCCGGCGCAACGGACGCGCCTCCGCCGCCGCAGCCTGAGAGCAGGGCGGCGAGCGCGACGATGACGACACGACGAACCATACGCGGTCCCCCTGGATGTGTTCCCGTCTCGCTGGAATACGGAGCCTTGCCCGCCGAATCCCTTGCACTTGCACCTTCAGGCAAAGGAATATCGTCTGGTCTCTCCCTACTTCTTCGCCAAGCGTACGCCACGGGACGGCGGCGCGGGGAGCCGAAAGGAGACTCGCCATGGCGTTGCGCCGCGATCCGACATACCTTCTCCGGTGGTTGGTCCTCTTGGGCGCCGTCGTCATCGGTGGCGGGCTGCCCGCCTGCAGCGGCTCGGGCGGCACGGCCTCGGTCGTCACGCCGACCGCGACGCCCGCGCCCACGCCGACCCCGTCTCCCACGCCGACGCCGACGCCCACACCCACGCCGACGCCGACGCCCACCGCGCCTGCGTCGCCCGTTCCGCCAGTCGCGTCGCCGTCGCCGCTGACATTCACGAACACGGGCGCCGCGTTCAACCAGACCTTCACCGTGACCGAGAGCAACTACGGCGGAACGTTCACGGCGACCAGCCAGAACACGAACGTTGTGACGGTCGTGCCTGGGACGCAGCCGAACACCTTCACGGTCACGCCGGTCGGCGCCGGCCAGACGACGATCCTCGTGAAGGACACGGGCAACCGCAGTACCACGGTCACGGTCACGGTGACGATCACGCCGGTTACGGTCACATAGCCCCCAGACGCTCTGACCCGCTCGATCTCGCGGTCGCGTTTCGGTTTCTGCTCGGGCTGAAGCGGAACAATGACCGCACGTGGTTTCACGCCAACCGCGCTGCGTGGGACGAGCACGTGCGGCACGGCTTCGAGGATCTCGTCACGATGCTGCTGCTTGCGGGTGCGCGTGCCGACAGCCGGCTGGCGCACGTCGACCCGCGCGCCTGTTTGTTCAGGATCGCGAACGACACGCGGTTCCACCGGCAGAAGGACCCGTACAAGACGTGGCTCTCCGCCTGGATGTCGCCGGGCGGAAAGAACGGTGCGTACGCCGGGTATTACGCGCACCTCGCGCCCGGGGCCAGCCACTTCTCGGCCGGGATCTGGGTGCCCGAGAAACCGGCGCTGCACGCGCTCCGCAGCACGTTCGCTGCCGACGGCGCCGACGCGCGCGCGTTCGACCGGATTCTGGCGAGCCGCGCGATCCGAACGTACCTGCCGCTCGAGACGCACGCGTTGCGCGTGACGCCGCGCGGCTTCCCGAAGGATCATCCGCGACTCGGGTTGATCCGCGCGCGCAACTACATGCTCGAGCGCCGGATCGCCGACCGCGAACTGCGCGAGCGCGGCCCGTTCGCCGTCTTGCGCGACGCCCTCCGCGACACGGCGCCGTTCGTGCGCTGGCTCGCCGCCCACGGCGGTGCCGTGGAGAACGACAGCGCGTTCGGCTTCGAGGAGTAGCCGCGCCGGTTCGCTAGGTCGGCGAACCCTCGAGCGCGCGAATGCGCGACGCCAAAGAGGGATGCGAGGCGAAGAGCAATTCGGCCCAGCGCGGCGGCTCGAACTCGGCGAGGTTCTGCTCGCCGAGCCGCCTGAACGCGCGCATCCCAGCGTCGCGGTCGCCGGTCGCGGCGAGCGCGAACCGGTCGGCGCGCCGCTCCATCGCGCGCGAGACCGTGTTGGCGAGCGGCATCAGGAGCAGCTGCACGAGCGTCGCGTAGAACATCAGCCGCGCGCCCTGAGCCGCGGAGGTGAGCCCGCGCTGCGTCGTCCGGCGCAGTGCCGCGTCGGCGAAGAGCAGCGTCACGGCGATCGCGCCGGTACCGACCGCGATCCCGAGCCAGGGGTCGCGCCGCACGTAGTGCCCCAGCTCGTGAGCGACGACGAACAGCGTCTCATCGTCCTCGAACGCCTCAACGAGCGTGTCGCCGAGCGCGATCCGCTCGGTGCCGAGGACGCCGGTGACGAACGCGTTCGCCTTTTTCGTTTGCCGGCTCATGTCGAAGCGCAGGATCGACGCGTCGCCGACGCCGTAGCGGGCGGCGAGCGCGCGGATGCGCCGCTCCAGCTCGCCGGTGACCGGTTCGTACCGGTTGAACAGCGGCATCACGAACGTCGGTGCGATCACCGTCGCGAACGCGAGGAGCGGCGGCGTCGCGGCGATCGCGAGCGCGGGCCAGCGGCGCGGCGCGCGCACGACGACGGCGTCGGCGAGCTCGACGAGGATCGCGGTGACGACCGCCGCGACGGCGGTCCCCTTCAGCTGATCGACGAGCCATCCGCTCGCGCTCTGCTCGGAGGTGCCGTAGACGCGCT
>CALEOJ010000284.1 GCA_937910425.1 uncultured candidate division WPS-2 bacterium | reverse complement strand
CGGCGCGGGCCCCGATCCGCGCGCAGCGGAGCCGGCCGGCGCAGATCACGAAGCGCCTGCACGGCGCGCACCGCCGCGTAGCCGAGCGTGAATCCCGTCGCCGCACCGAGTGCAGCGCGCCGTACCGTCGTTGTGTCGGCCACGGCGCTGCTGTACCCGTTCGGCGCGTGAACCTCCCGCCTCAGAACGTGATGCGTACCCGGTAGGTCAGCGTGGTCGCGCCGCCGGGCGGGATGCGGATCGACCACGTCGCGGTCGACGACGAGCTCTTGTGGTACTCCGCCGACGACGACACCATGTTCCAGTCGCCGGGGATCGGCTCGACGACGAGCACGGTCTCGGACGTCTGCTTCGCGTTCCGCAGCACGATCTGGTACGCGCTTTCGTAGACGCTGCCGGAGTCGATCACCTTGTAGTCCGTCTGCTTCTTGCTCGCCGTGACGTCGAACGAGTCGCCGAGGTGGAGCCGCACGCTCTCGTTCTTCGGCGTGTGATCGATCGCGTCGGAGCCGACGAACTGTGAGGTGCCCGCGTTGTCGCGCTTGTAGACGCGAACGGCGCCCTTCGGGAGCGGGATGCCGAGCGCACCGCCGGCGTTGCGGAAGGTCACGTACGTCCCGACTTTGAGCCGCGTGCCGAGATCCGCAGTGGACGAGCGATAGTAGTACGGCTGCCCGCGCAGCTCCAGCGTTTTCACGACCGGCACGTCGGGCGCCGTCATGAGCTCGACCTGCTTTGTCTGGTTGTCGGCGACCGTCGTCCGCCGCTGCAGCGTATAGAGGTGGTATTCGAACAGCGCCTGTTCGGTGGGCCGCGGCGGCGCCGCCATCGAGTAGACGTTTCCGGCTACCGCCGACTTGAACTGCGGCTGAACCACGTTGACGTCGCCGGCGACCAACTGCACCGACGCATCGCGGTAGGCCGTTCCGCTCGCGTTCTGCAGCGTGATCAGGCCGCGCAGATCGACGCGGTCGTCGGCGGCGGAGAGCAGCGCGGTGTAGTCGGCTTTCCAGCTGAGACCGCCGCTGAGGTAGGTGAGCTCGACGTCCTGCGCGCCGTCGGTCGCGTTGTCGAGATCGGTCACCAGCGTCGGGCGGTCGCGCAGGTCGGGCGGCAGCGACGGAAACGAGAGCGTCCCGTTCACCGACGTTTCGATGCGGTCGGCGTATCGCAGCACGACCCCCCCGTTCGTCGCGAGGACCCGCGCGCGTTCGGAGCGGCGCTGGCCGGTTCGCGGGTCGATGTTGACGACGTCGACGTCGCGGCCGACGTACTTCTCGAGCAGCTTCTGCGGCGAGAGCAAGTCGTAGTCAAAGTTCTGCTCGAGCACGCTCAGCCGCGAAGGCGCGGTGAGGCTCTGCAGCAGCGCGGTTTCCGACTGTATCTTCGCGCTGACGTCGCGCAGCGCGAGGTGCGACTCGCCGCGCGGGAGCGTGAGATGCCGGCGGTCGCGCACCAGGGCGAGATCGGCGTTATAGATCGTGATGCCGACGGCCCGCTGATCGCTCAGCGTGCTGACGTGCTCGGTAGGATCGGCGGTAGCCGGCGTTCCGAGTGCGGCGACGAGCGTGAGGGCAAGAGTGAGAGAGCGTCGCAAGCGAGAACCTCCACGGGAGTGTCGACCATCGCGCTGTCCGGCGGGCCGATCTACTCCTACAGTCCGTCGAACGAACGCTGGGGGAAGTTCGACGGCATCGTGATCTCGGAAGGACGGATCGTCTCGCTCCGTCCCGAGGACGCCGGGACGGCGGACACTCGTGCACCGCGCACCCGCCATTTCATCGAGCACTTCGAACTCGCGACGCCTGACCAGATCACGCGTGCGGCGCGGCTCGGCATCTATCTCTCGATGCAGCCGCAGTTCGACGAGCTCTGGGGTCATCCGGGCGGAATGTACGACGCGCGCCTCGGTGCGCCGCGCGCGCGCACGATGAACGCGCTGGGTTCGGCGAAGCGCGCCGGCGCTACGCAGGTCGGCGGTGACGACAGCCCGGTCTGCCGGCTCTCACCGCTCGCCGGCATGCGCGCCGCGACGAACCACCACAACCCGGCCGAACGGCTCGACGTGGAGGATGCGCTGCTGATGTACACCTACGACGCCGCCCGCTTCGGCCACGCCGAATCGCAGACGGGACGCCTCGCGCCCGGGTACGGGGCGGATTTCGTCGTGCTCGAAGGCGATCCGATCGCGAGCGGATCGTTCGCCGGCGTGCGCGTCGCCGAGACATGGTCGGAGGGCATGCGCGTCGCCGTGGCATAGAGAAGGGCCGCTCGTGCCGCGCATAGCCGTGCTCGCGTTCCTGCTGACCCTCGCCGCCGCGGCATCGTACCCGGCATTTGGCGTGAACGCGACGGGCACGGCCGAGTCCGCCGCGCACCGTGTCACCGCATACGAGCTCGCCGGGCGGGGCGCCTCGGTGACGTTTCGCACCCGCTGTGCTACGTTGCCGATGCGTTCGTGAGCGACCTCGGCCCGGCGGTGCACTCTTCGGTGAGCGTCAATCCGGTCGACTTCCTGGGCGCTCCCACGACGATCGACAACGAACGGAATCTCATCTGTCGCACCCAATCGAGTTGATCTGACGGTCCCGCGGGCGCCGGCGACCGGTGTTTGGAGCGCTCGGGCTCCGAGCCAGGTCTGAGGATCGTTCGGTATAGTCGCCATGCGGAGGTGGATTGATCTGGTGCTGCAAGACGCCCTAAGGGCGCGGCGCGCGAATCTCGCATTAGCGGTTGCGCTTCTGCTCGCGATCGGCGGCCCGGCGAGCGCCGCGCGGTGGGCGGACGACAATCACGTCGATGGATTCGCGATCCAGTTCCCGTCGTCGCAGATCGAGATCACCAAAGTCTACGCCGACGGCGTGGTGGAAGATCCGTCCTTCTCCGTCGCCCTTCCGGAGACGTGCGTCATCTACGTGAACAAAGGACCGAAACCGGCAGTGCACTTTCAGTTCGACTTTGCGGAGGTGTCGTCGGACGGAAAGATCGGCATCCCCGAACCGTATGACACGACCGGCAAGTTCGCGGTCGGCGTCGTGCAGAACAGCGGAGACTACAATTGTCGGCTGAGCCGATTCGGTCAGGTTTTGGACGGCCAGCTCAGACAGATACGAGTTTTCGGACGGCCCGAAGTGTACCGGCTGGTCGCGTGGGTCAACATGGTCGTGTACGCCGACGGAACGACATGGGAAGCGCAGCCGCCCGCCTACGCGCCGCCGCTGCCGTCGGGGCCACCAGCGCCTGTACCTAGATGAGCGAGATCGTCTCGGCTGGTTTCGCAGGCCGCTGCGCCATCGCGGCTTGAAGCTTTTCGGCGAGCTGGTCGACGACCGGATCGTCGATCTCTTCGACGCGGCCGTGGTCGGCCAGCGCGACGAGATTTGGGTCGATCGGCAGGCGCGCCAGCATCGGGGCGCCGGCGAGCGTCGCCACTTCGTCGGCGTACGAGGGGCCGAACACGTCGTAGCGCTTGCCGGTGTCCGGCGCGATGAAGTACGACATGTTCTCGACGACGCCGACGATCGGTTTGCCGAGCTGGTGCACGAGGTTCGCCGCCTTGCGCACGATCATCGTCGCCAGCCGCTGCGGCATCGTGACCAGCACGATCCCGTCGACGGCCAGCGATTGCAGCACCGTGAGCGGCGCATCCGACGTGCCCGGCGGAAGATCGATCAGCAGGTAATCTAAATCCGACCAGAGCGCCTGCTCGTAGAATTGGCGAATGACGCCGGAGAGGATCGGACCGCGCCAGATCATCGCCGTGTCTTCTTTGTCGGTGAGCAGGTTCGAGCTCACGATCTCGATCGCCGAGCGCGACATCGCGGGGACCATCAGCGGCTTGGGCTGCTGCCCCGGCGGGGTCGACGGATCGGGCTCGAGCCCGAGCGGCGTCGTCAGCCCGAACAGGCGCGGGATCGAGGGCCCGGTGATGTCGGCGTCGAGGATCCCGACCTTCTTGCCGGCGCGGCGCAGGCCGACCGCGATCAGCGCGGTGGTCAGCGACTTGCCGACGCCGCCCTTGCCGGACATGATCGGCACGACGTACGTGAAGCGCGCCCGGCGCGCGAACTCGCCCGGCGCGCGGCGCACCGGGGTCTTGTCCTCGTTCATGATCGTCGGAACGCGGCCGGAGAGGCGCGCCTGCGTCAGCGCGGCCAGGATCGGCTCGACGCGCAGGCCGTGCGCTTTCGCCCCCTGCTCGATCGTCTCGTACTTGTTGACCCCGCAGCCCGCGCAGTGCAGGCCGAACTCGGTCAGCACCTCTTCGGCGATCGAGAGCTCCGCGACGATCTCGCGGATGTTGGTGCGGGGGCTGATCTCGGTTTGGGCCATGAGGCGGGAGCTGCAACCTTCGTCGGAGGACAAGCGGGAGTACCGGCACACGGGTTCGGGGGCGGCGCGAGGCGTCCCGTCGCGGCTTGTGGCGACCCGGCGCTACGACACGTCTGATGGGACGATGGTTGACACGCTGATCGTCGGCGGCGGACCGGCAGGACTGGCCGCCGCCCGCTACCTCGCCGACGCCGGACGGAGCGCCGTCGTGCTCGAGAAGCGGCCGATCCTCGGCGGCAAGCTTTCATCGTGGCGCGACCGGGACGGCGACATCCTGGAGACGGGGCTGCATGCCTTCTTCGGCGGTTACACGGCGCTGCACGCGTTGCTCAAAGAGGTCGGGATCGCGCACCACGTCCTGTGGCAACCGCATACGCTGACCTGGGCGATGCCGCCCGGCTTCTCGCCGCGCTGGAACGGCGCGCCGGTGTACGAAGAGTTCCGCTTCGTCGACGCTCCTTCGCCGTTCAACGGAATCGGCGCGGTGCTGAACGCGCGCTACGTGTTCAACCACTGGGAGAAAGTGCTGTTCGCGAAGGGCACGCTGCCGGTGCTGCTCGGCGATCACGCGTACGCGAGCGCGCAGGACGACCTGACCTACGCCGAGTGGCACCGCCGGCGCGGGATGTCGGAGCATATGCTGCGCACGTTCTTCGCCCCGATGGCGCTCGCGCTCAACTTCACTTCGGTCGATCAGATCTCGGCCGAGGCGATGCTGCGCGTCATGGCCTACTTCGCGTCGTCGCGCGATGCGAGCAGGGCCGGATTCCTGGACGGACCGCCGGGCCCGCGCTTCGTCGAGCCGCTCGCCGAACACGTGCGCGCGCGCGGTGCGATGATCGCCACGAACGCCGCCGTGGGCGAGCTGCTGTTCAGCGGCGACCGCTGCACCGGAGTGCGCACGCGCGACGGCCGTAGGTTCGAGGCGGAGAACGTCATCCTCGCCACGCCGGTGCACGACGCAAAGAAGCTCCTGCCGGCGGCGATGCAGCGTGACCCGTCGATCGCGGGCGTGGCGAAGCTCGAGAGCTCGCCGGTGATCAACGCGCACCTGTGGTTCGACCGGCCGATCTCGCGTTTCACCAACCTGATGTTCTCGCCCGGGACGCTGCTCGCGGTCCACGCCGATCTCGGGATGGGGTCCCCGGGCTACGAATGGTCGCAGAAGTCGTTTCTCGAGGCGTGCATCGCACCGGCCGACGACCTGATCGGCAAGGACGACGAGTCCGTGATCGGCGCCGTCATGCACGACCTCGCGAAGCTCTATCCCCTCGCCACGCGGCGACATCTGGTCAAAGCCAAACTCGTGCGCATACCGAAGAGCGTCTATCGCGCGAGTCCCGGCGCGGAGCGCCTGCGGCCCGGATCGCGCACGCCCGTCCGGAACCTCTTTCTCGCCGGCTGCTACGTCGACACGAAGTTCCCGGCCAGCGTCGAAGGCGCCGTCCGCAGCGCGCGCCTGGCAGTTGACGCCGTCCTCGCGGAGTCCCGTGCTCGCGCCTGAGCGCAGCGTCCCTGCGACGACTTCGTCAAGCGAGCCGTCCGTCGAACGCCTCGAAGACTGCTATCGCGCGTGTCGCGAGATCGTGCGCTTCCACTCAAAGACGTTTTATCTCAGCTCGCTGTTCCTGGCGCCGGAAAAGCGGCGCGCGGTGTGGGCGATGTACGCGTTCTGCCGCACCGCGGACGACATCGTCGACCGCGTCGCTCCCGCGCGCGAACGCCTCGACGCGATCGACGCCTGGGAGCGGGGGCTGCTCGACGTCTACGACGGGCGCGCGGGCGATCCGATCTACATCGCATTCGCCGATGCAGCGCGGCGCTTCGACATTCCGATCGAACCGGCGCTGGCGCTCCTGCGCGGGACGCGAATGGACGTGACCGTTCGCCGCTACGAGACCTACGACGACCTGCGTGAGTACTGCTACCTCGTCGCGTCGACGGTCGGGCTGCTGGTGATGCCGGTCCTCGGCACCGTCTCGCCGGCGGCGAGGAGCTACGGAATCGCGCTGGGCCGCGCGATGCAGATGACGAACATCCTGCGCGACGTCGGCGAGGACGCGCGCATGGACCGCATCTACTTGCCGATGGAAGACCTGCGCCGCTTCGGGTGCACGGAAACGTCGATCGCCGGTGGCGCCGTCGACGAACGGTTCCGCGCGCTCATGCGCTTCGAGATCGGGCGCGTCCGAGCGATGTACGCGGAGGCCGAGCCGGGGATCGTGCTGCTCGCGCCGGAGTCGCGGTACACCGTTCGTCTCGCGCTCTCGCTGTACCGGCGAATACTCGATCGTATCGAGGCGAACCGGTACGACGTGTTCACGCACCGCGCGTACGTCCCGCTGCCGGCGAAGATGCTCACCGCTCTTACTCTCGCATTTGCCCGCTAAACTCCGCTGTGTAGTGCCAGTGCCGTTCGCGCTATTGTCATGCCGCCGACATCCGCCGTTTGGCACGAGTTCGAAGTCCACGTGCGCGGAGCGCTGAACAACGGCGTCACCGAGGACGAAATCATCGAGATCCTGCTGCAGGCCGGGGTGTACGCCGGCGTCCCGATCGCCTCGGAAGGCTTCAAGATCGCCGATCGCGTGATCGCGCAGTATCGTGCGAACGGCGCCTGACGATCGCGCTCGGCTCGAGGTTACGTTTCGAAATACCGCCGCACGAAATCAGCATACGGCGTGCCGGCGATCTCGAAGCCCGCATCGGCGATTGCCTGCAGCGCACCGGCGGCGCCCGTCCCCGCTCGCAGCGCGGTGAGGATAGCCGCCGCGACCGCGGCGCGCGTTCCCCCGGCTCAATGGATCAGGACGGGACCGTCGCTCGCGTCGACCGCCGCGCGAATCCGATCGATGTCGTCCTTCGTCACGGTGTCGATCGTCCACGGCACCGACGTGTACGAGATATCGCCGGCCGGGAGCACGTCACCGCTGACGTTGCCGGCTTCCGCGGCGCCGCGAATGTTGACGACGTTCTTGAAGCGGCCGGAGGTGAGCTCGTCCGGGGATGGCTGCCCGCCGATGGTGATTCCGCCGAGGACGGCCTCGTTTTTCACCAGGCTCGGGTTCGCCGCGGCGGCGCGGCCTTCAATAGCGACATGGCACACCTCCCAAACACGCAGTTGAGCACAGCGTTTCACGTCGGCGCGAACCCTCCCCCTGCGCTTCAACCAATCCGCGAACGCGTTGAAACGAGCACGAGACGCTCCGTTGGGAGCGTCTCGTGCATGAGAACGTCGGCCGGCACGCCGCTCGGGTCGAGACTCCGAGCAGCAAGGGATAGCTTCTAGCCGTTCGGATGCCGGCGGAGGTACGCCTGACGACGGGTAGCAGCCGCCCGCTGCTCCGCGCGTTTTTGGCGCACCTTGTGATTGTAGTTCGTGATCACGACCGCGGCTGCCGCACCGCCGATGATGATGTTGCGCGTGCTCGCCGCGCCGTCAGCGAGCGCCGGCGCGATCGCCCAGAAACTCATCATCGCGGCCAGGGCTACCGCTGTCAGCGTCTTTTTCATGATCGTGCAACGTACCCAATAACGAACACGCCGTAACGACGAAGGGCAGCTGAGGTCGCCGTTGACGCCTGCGGCAGCGTGCTCGTGGTCAGGCGGACTCCGTCGCGGAGCGATCAGCCCCAGACCGTGCGGGCGGTCTCGACGACGAGGCGCAGCTTTGCCCACTGGTCGTCTTCGGTGAGCAGATTGCCTTCGGCCATCGAGGCGAAGCCGCACTGCGGGCTCAGCGCGAGGCGATCGAGCGGCAGGTACTTGCTCGCCTCTTCGATGCGGCGCATCAACTCCGCCTTATCCTCGAGCTCCGGTTTCTTCGAGCTCACGAGGCCGAGGACGACCGTCTTGCCTTCGGGGACGAAGCGCAGCGGCTCGAACGTACCCGAGCGCTCGTCGTCATACTCGAGCAGGAACCGGTCGACCTCGAGTTCGTTGAAGAGCTTCTCGGCGATCGCGTCGTAGCCGCCCGCGGCGTACCACTGGCTGCGGTTGTTGCCGCGGCACAGGTGGATCGCGAGCGTCACGCCCGGCTTGCGAGCCGCGCGGAAGCACGCGTTGTCGGCTGCGATCGCTTCGTCGAGCAACGCCTCGGGCTCGCCGAACTCCGCGCGCAAGAAGTCGCGCCATTTGGGATCGAGGTAGTAGCTGTACCGCGGCGCGTCGATCTGAATGTACGCGACGCCCTCCTCCGCGAGCGCGCGCGTCTCGGCCTTCACGATCGCGACGACGTCGTGCAGAAACGCGGAATGATCCGGGTACGCCGCGTCGCTGATCCCTTTCTTGTACGCGATCGCCGGAAACTGCGTTGCGCTGGGCAGCGTCATCTTGATCGGTCCCGGGCTGTGCTGCTTGAGGAACGGTAGCTCGAGCGCGGTGAGGCGCCGCGTCTGCCGCAGCTTCCGGGTGACGATCCCCTTGACCGCGCTCGGTGCGACCGTCGTGGCGGCGCCGGCTGCGTTCCAGGACCGCGCCACCGCTTCGCCTTGATCGAACCCTTCGACGGCGTCGGTCAGGTCGGTCATGAAGCCGCCGCGCCGGAACTCGCCGTCGGTGAACAGCTCGAAGCCGAGCTCTTGCTGCTTCGCGAGGACGCGCAAGATCTCGCGGTCTTCGATCGTGCGAAGACGCTCCGGATCGGCGCCGCTGCGGCGCGCCTCCAGCAGCTCCTTCGGTCGGAGAAAGCTCCCGACATGATCGGCACGGTACGCGGGTGAGGTCGCCATGCGGCAGGGTTCTTGGGCGACCTCGGCCACCCATGCCCGGATGTCATCCTGAGCCCGTCGAAGGCTACCAGCAAGGAGCTGCCATCATTCTCGACATTCCACCGACCCGACTCGACGACGTTCTCGCCGGCGGCGTCAGCTCGCCGGTCCGCGCCGGACGCCGCGTCGGCGGGGAACCGTTCGTCTGCATGCGCGCCGAGGGACCGTACGCGTTCGACCCCGCCGGGCGGCGCTACATCGATTTCGTGATGGCGTACGGACCGCTGCTGTTCGGGCACGCTCCGCCGTTCGCGCGCGACCTCGACGCGCTCGCCGCGCGCGGCGTCGTCTACGGGTCGACGACGCCGGACGAACTCGCCTTGGCCGAGCGCATCCGCACGCACCTTCCGTCGATGGAGAGGCTGCGCTTCGCGACGACGGGGAGCGAGGCCGTGCAGAGCGCGGTGCGCCTCGCGCGCGCGTACACCGGATGCGACGTCATCCTGAAGTTCGCGGGCAACTACCACGGCCACTTCGATCTCGCGCTCCAGGACGCCGGTGCGTCGGCGGAGACCTCGCACGCCGAACGGTCGGGGATCCCGCGCGCCGTCGTCGCCGATCTCGCTGTCGCGCGTTACAACGATCTCGCCGACGTCGATCGGCAACTGGACCGGATCGGCGACCGTCTTGCGGCGATCGTGGTGGAACCGATCTGCGGGAACATGGGACTCGTCGAGACGGTCCCGGGCTTTCTGGAAGGTCTGCGCGAGCGTGCCGGCCGTTACGGCGCGCTGCTGATCTTCGACGAAGTGATCACCTGGCTCCGGCTCGGCCTCGGCGGTGCGCAAGAGCGCGCCGGCGTCATCCCCGACCTGACCGCGATCGGCAAGATCATGGGCGGCGGTTTCCCGCTCGCCGCATTCGGGGGACGTGCCGGCGTGATGGCGATGCTCGCGCCGGAGGGTCCGTGCTTCACGGGCGGGACCCATGCCGGTATGCCGTTCGCGGTCGCGATGGGACTGCGCGTGCTCGACCATCTCGAGGGCGCCCCCTCGCTGTACGCATCGATGGAGCGTCGCGCGCGCTCGCTCGCCGACGCGATTCGCGCGACGCTGCGCGCGCTCGATCTCGGCTACACCGTCGTGCAGCTGGAGTCGATCGTGGACTTCAAGTTCCGGCCCGGCCCGCCGACGCGTTCGTACGACGACCAACGGCGCGATGATCAGGCTGCGTACGCCGCGTTCTACCATGCGATGCGGGAGCGCGGCGTGCTGCTCCCGCCCTCACACAACGAGGTGATGTTTCTCTCGACCGCGCATGCCGACGAGGACGTCGCGTTCACGGCACAAGCGATCGACGAATCGCTGCGCGAGCTGCGCGCGCAAGGAGTGGTCTGATGGCGATCGACGTGCCGGACGGCTGGACCGACGACGGACAGGCGCTCGCAAAGACGTTCGATCGCGGGAGCTTCAACGGCGCGATCGCATTCGTCAACGCGGTCGCGACGGTCGCGAACCAGCTCGACCATCATCCCGACATCGCGATCTCGTGGAAGGAAGTGACGATCCGGACCTGGTCGCACGACGTCCGCGCGATCACCGAGCGCGACGCCGCGCTCGCCCGCGCGATCGACGAGCTCTAAGCCGCGGTCAGCGCACCGGGATCGGGAAACCGGCCGGCGAGCGGTGACCTTCGGCGTCGACCGCCCGGACGCCGAATTGCCAGTTGTCCTTGGAGAGCGGGATCGTGATCCGGGTGACGGCGCCGGCGTCCTGCACCGCGCTCCAGACCGGCTCGGTCGTCAGGCGCCGCACCACTTCGTAGCGCACGGCACGCGGGACGGCTTCCCAGAACAAGAGCGTGTCGTTGGTCAGCGCCTTCGTGTCGACCGAGACCTTCGGCGTCGCCGGAGCGAGCGCGAGCGACGCCAGCGCCGCAATGTTGTAGCGCGTCACCTTCGCGAGATAGTCGAAGTCCATGAACTGCAGCAGGTCGCCGTACTGTACGCCGTTCTCGACGCGCACGTCCTGATGCTGGTGCGCGAACGTCTCGCGCGGCTCGGTGAAGCGCAGTGCGGGGAAGCCTTCGGCGTTGAACGACTCGTGGTCACCGCCGCGCAGGAAGCGGTCGGCGCGCCAGACGAGCATCCCGTGCAGGCCGGTCGAGTATGCGTCGGCGGTCTCCTTCGTGAACCGCGCCAGCTCGTTCGACGGCGAATCGTTCTGCGAGCCGATCGCGTTGATGCGGGCCGCGTTCGCGCCGGTGGGGATCGACTCCGAGAAGATGCGGATCGTATCGTCGCGCTTCACGCCGTCGTCCCCGACCGACGCGCCGACGATGTCGCTGTTGAGATCGCCTTCGACGTCGACGTGCGCGTCTTTGAGCGTCTTGGCAAAATGCCCGCTGCCGAAGAGCCCCTGCTCTTCCGCGTCGAAGCAAGCGAAGATCACCGTTCCGTGCATCGGCAGGCCGGCCAGGATACGCGCGGCCTCGACGACCGCCGAGGTGGCCGAGCCGTTGTCGTCGGCGCCC
>CALEOJ010000283.1 GCA_937910425.1 uncultured candidate division WPS-2 bacterium | reverse complement strand
GAGGTCGCCGATCTCAAGTCGTATTTCGGGGTCGAGTTCGGCACGTTCTGTCCGGGGATCCGTCCCAGTGGGAGCGCGCACGGCGACCAGAAGCGCGCCGCGACGCCGCGCGAAGCACGCGAGGCCGGCGTCGACTACGCGGTCGTCGGCCGCCCGATCGTCGACGATGCCGATCCGCTCGGCGCGGCGCGTGCGATCCTCGCGGAACTCCAGGGATGACGGCCGCGCAGGCTCCCGGTCTGCTGCGCGAGCTCGAAGCGCGCGGTGCGATCCTGTCGGGGCATTTTCGGCTCTCGTCGGGACGGCACTCCAACCGCTTCGTGCAGAAGTTCCGCATCCTCGAGGATCCGCCGCTGGTCGAGCGCGTCGCCGAGGCGCTCGCGACCGCGGCGCGTCCGCTCGCGCCGACCGTCGTCGTGAGCGCGGCGGTCGGCGGGATCGTGCTCGGCTACGAGACGGCCCGCCGGCTCGGCACGCTCGGCATCTTCGTCGAGAAAGAGAACGGCGTGCCTGCCCTGCGGCGCGGGTTCGCGCTCGGCCCGCACGACCGCGCGTTCGTCGTCGAAGATGTCGTTACGACCGGCGGCTCGATCCGCGAAGTGATCGACGTGGTGCGCGCGCGCGGCGCCGAGGTCGCCGGCGTCGGGATCATCGTCCGGCGCGCGCCTGCCGACTTCGGCGTCCCCGCGACCGCGCTGCTCGACTTGCCGATCGAGTCGCACGACCCGGAACACTGCCCGCAATGCGCCGCCGGCGAACCGATCACCGAACCGGGCTCGCGGTTCTTGGGCGCGAAGTAGGCGCGCGCCGTGAAACCCGACTATTCAAAGCTCGTTCGCCCGCAGGTTGCTTCGATGAAGCCGTACACGCCCGGCACGACGGTGTCGCAGGCGCGCAAGAAGTACGGGCTCGAGACGTTCGTGAAGCTCTCCTCGAACGAGAATCCGCTCGGTACGGCGCCGAAGGCGGCGGCGGCGTTGCGCGAGATCGGCGATCTGCAGATCTACGTCGACGACGATCACCATGAATTGCGGCGCCGCCTCGCCGAACCGTACGGCCTGGGCGTCGAGCACGTCATGGTCGGGCACGGTTCGAACGACGTCGTCCGCACGCTGTTCAGTGCGTTTCTCGCCGCCGGCGACGAAGTGGTGATGGCAGATCCCACCTTCTCGCTGTTTCCCAAGGACGCGATCCTGTTCGGCGCGGTGCCGGTGCGGGTGCCCTTGCGCGAGGGCGTCCACGATCTGGATGCGATGCTCGCCGCGATCACGCCGAAGACGAAGATCGTCGTCGTCGTCGATCCGAACAATCCGACGTCGACCCGCGTCGACCGTGACGCGTTCGACCGTTTCGCGCGCGCGCTCCCGGCGAACGCGATCCTCGTGCTCGATCAAGCGTATCGCGAGTACATGCCGGCGGGTTCCGTCGCAGGCACCGACTACGTCGCGTCGCGCCCGGCGACCGTCGTGCTGCGCACGCACTCGAAGCTGTACGGACTCGCCTCCCTGCGGTTCGGGTACGGGCTCGGCGATCCCGAGCTGATCGCGTACGCGCAGCGCGTACGCCTGCCGTTCAACGTCTCGCGGCCGGCGGCGGTCGCCGCGCTCGCCGCGCTCGACGACGAGGAGTTCGTGCGGCGCTCGCTCGAGACCAACGCGCTCGGCAAAGCGTATCTCTATCCGGCGCTCGCGAAACTTGGGCTGCATGCGTACCCATCGGCGGCGAACTTCGTCGCGGTCGCGGTGCCGGGTACGGCGAGCGAGGCGTACGAAGCGATGCTGCAGCGCGGGATCGTGACACGCAGCGGCGACGCGCTGGGAATGCCGGGACGGCTGCGAATCACGATCGGGACGCCGGAGCAGAACGCGCTCGTCGTCGAGGCGCTCGGTTCGCTGGTCGCCTCCGCGGCATGAACGCGACCGTCGCCGTGCGCCGTGGCGAGCGCGCCGACCGCGACTTCGTGCGCGACCTCGGCCGGCGGAGCGCGACCAGCAGCGTGTCGGCCGTCCGGAAGGCTCGGTACGACGACGTGCTCGAGGCGTTCGAACGGCTCGCGGACTTCGTCTACGGCCGCCGGCACGAGCTGCTGATCGCCGAGCAGGACGGCGTGCGGGCCGGCTTCCTGCTGCTGCTGTACGACATCCCGGACGAGGTGACGATGGCGCAGCAGGCGTTCATCGCGTACATGGCGGTCGAACCGGCCGTGCGTGGGCGCGGCGTCGGGCGGGCGCTGCTCGACACGGCCGAGGCGCAGGCGCGCGCGGCCGGGTTACCACACATGAGCCTGATGGTCACCGAAGAGAACGCGCCGGCGCGCGCTCTGTACGACAACGCCGGCTACGCCACCGAGCGCCGCCTGCTCAGCAAACCGCTGTAGCTGCTCTTCGCGCGCTCGCGCAGCGCCGCGGCGCTGGTCGCGACGGTGCCGGGAACGAACCCCGACCTACATCGACTCCGGCGCGCTGACGCCGCACAGTTCGAGCGTCGTCGCCAGGACCGTCCGCGTCGCGATGCAGAGGCCGAGCCGGGCTGTCGTCGTCGCTGGGTCGCTGGTGAGGACGCGGCAGGCGTCGTAGAACTGATGGAACTCGCTCGCGACCTCGCGGGCGTACTTGGGGAGCCGGTGCGGCGCGCGAGCGCGCGCGACGCCGGCGACCGTCGACCCGAACTCCGCGAGCTTGCGCGAAAGCGCTAGTTCGGACGGATCGATCAGTGCGCCCAGGCCCTCGCCTCGCTCCGCGGCCGCGAGCTGCTCGGCGTGCGATTCGCGGGCCTTGCGCAGCACCGAGGCGATCCGCGCATGGCCGTACTGCACGTAGAACACGGGGTTTTCGTTCGACTGCTTCTTCGCCAGCTCGAGATCGAACGTCAGCGGCTGATCGGTCGAGAGCATCACGAAGAAGAAGCGCGCGGCGTCGACGCCGACTTCGTCGATCACCTCTTGCAGCGTCACCAGCGTTCCGGCGCGCTTCGACATCGAAAGGATCTCGTCGCCGCGCTTGAGCGTGATCTGCTGCGCGAGGATCACCTCGATCGCGCCCGGCCGCCCGTACGCGTTCGCCAGTGCCTTCAGGCGCGCGATGTACCCGTGGTGGTCGGGGCCGAGGATGTCGATCACGTGATCGGCGCGCTGCAGCTTCTCGTAGTGGTAGGCGACATCGTTCGCGAAGTACGTCGGCCGTCCGTCGCTGCGGATCACGACGCGGTCCTCGTCGTCGCCCGCGTCGGTGGTGCGGATCCAGGTCGCGCCGTCCTTCTCGTAGAGGACGCCCAGCTCGCGCAACCGCTCGACGCCGCGCTCGATCGCGTGGCCGTCGTGCAGCGCCTTCTCCGACTGCCAGAGATCGTACTCGACGCCGAACCGGCGCGCGACTTCTTGCTGCTCGGCAACGATGGTGTCGCGTGCGAACTGCGCGAGCGTAAGGACCGCTTCATCTTCCGGCACGCGCAGCCAGACGTCGCCGTTGCGTTCGTGAACCTTCTCGGCGACCGGGATCAAGTACTCACCGGGATATCCGTCTTCGGGAAACGGAGTGGCCGGATAGAACAGCTGCCGGTAGCGCGCGTACACCGAGCGCCCGAGCGCGTCCATCTGCGAGCCGGCGTCGTTGATGATCCACTCGGTGAAGACGTCGTAGCCGGCGTGGCGCATCGCCTTCGCCAGCGTATCGCCGATCGAGAGCGTGCGGCCTTGCACGACGACCAGCGGGCCGGTCGGGTTCGCGCTGCCGAACTCGAGCGAGATCCGCTCGCCGGTCGCCGCGCCCCGCCCGTAGCGCTCGCCCTCGCGCAGCACGTCCGCGACGACACGCTGCCAGAACGCCGGCTGGAGCTTGAGGTTGACGAAGCCGGCCAGCGGCGTTGCCTCGGCAACCGTCGCGCGCACGGCGTCGTCTTCGAGCGCGCGCGCGATGATCTCGGCCGCGATCTCCTGCGGCTTCTTGCGCGCGATCCGTGCCAGCCCGAAGGCGACATTGGTCGCAACGTCGCCGAATTCGACCCGGCGCGCGGGCTCGAACTGCACTATCGGCTCGGCGTCGGGCCACAGCGCGCGCGCCGCCGCGGCGAAGCGAACGGCCAGCTCGTCGAGTGAAAGGAGCACGTGTTCCTCAGTGGTGGTAGGGTTCATCGCGCGCGATCTTCGCCGCGCGGTACAATTGCTCCAGCACCAGCGCTCTGGCCCACTCGTGGAGGAACGTGAGCGGCGAGAGCGACCAGCGTACGTCGGCCCGCGCGAGCAGGGCGTCCGAGGCGCCGTACGTCCCGGCGACGACGAGCGTGAGCCGGGCGATCCCTTGATGCGGCAGCCGCTCGATCCGCCGGCTCAGCTCCTCGCTCGACATGAGCTCCCCCGACCGTTCGAGCAGCCAGAGCTGATCCGGCGGTTCGACGAGCTTGAGGATCGCCTCGCCTTCGGTCCGCATCGCCCGCACCGGATCGGCGCCGTCAGCCGCCCGAACCTCGATCTCCTCGAGCCGGTGATACGGCCGCAGCCGCACGCGAAAGTCCGCCAGCGCATCGCCGATGTAGCGTTCGCGAACCTTCCCAACCGCGATCACACGGACGATCACATCATGCGACGATAGGGGCGGCATCGCGACGAGTCAAGGGCCCCGTCGCGGCGCCACGACCGCGTAGCCGTCGGGGCCGGCGAGAATACGGCCGGCGAACTCAAGTTCGGTGAGGAGCGGAAAGAGCTCGGCCGGAGCGAGGTCGAGGCGATCGGCGAGCGTACCGGGATCGCACGTACCGTGGCGCAGCGAATCCAAGACGCGCCGCACTTCAGGTGGATCGCCGTGTTCGACGGATTCGATTCGATTGCGACTGATGCGCGCGAGCGGGAGTGGCAGGGCCGCGAGGATGTCGTCGGCGTCGCGGACCAAGGTTGCGCCGTCGCGGATCAGCGCGTTGCAACCGGCGGCTTTGGGGCGGTCGACGTCGCCCGGGAACGCGAGGACCGGGATGCTGCGGTCGGCGGCGTGTCCGGCGGTGTTGAGCGCGCCGCTGCGCGCGGCGGCTTCGACGACGACCACGGCGTCGGCGAGTGCCGCGATGACGCCGTTGCGCGCGAGGAACTGCCAGGGCTGCGGAACGACCTCGGGCGCGTACGGTGAGACGACCGCGCCTCCGCTCAGCGTGATGCGCGCTGCGAGCTCGCGATGGCGCGGCGGGAAGAAGTGGTCGTGCCCGCCGCCCAGCACGCCGATCGTCGGGGCGCCGGCGGCGAGCGCGCCGGATCGG
>CALEOJ010000282.1 GCA_937910425.1 uncultured candidate division WPS-2 bacterium | reverse complement strand
GAGCCACTGCTGGAGGTCCGGAAGCTTGGCGGCGCGCGCCGCGATCGTGTTGCCCGGCGGCGGCGCGAACGCGCGGCCGACGCGCGTGTTCAACTGGCCCCACACGTGCAGCACGCGCACCACGTAGTTGCGCGTCTCGGTGTACGGCGGGACGCCGTGATACCGCTCGACGGCCTTCGGCCCGGCGTTGTAGCCCGCGATCGCGAGCTTCAGCGCGTTCGGTTTTCCCGCGAAATGATCCATCAAGGACTTGAGGTACGACGAGGTGCCGCGCAGGTTCTCCGCCGGGCTCCAGGCGTTGACGCCGAGCCGTCTCGCGGTTGCAGGCATGAGCTGGCCGAGACCGCGGGCGCCGGACCGCGAGAGGGCGTTGGAACGCCAGCGCGACTCGACCGTGACGATCGACATGATGAAGCGGGGGTCCAGGTGGGTCCGCCAGGCGTCGGCCATCACCGAGCGGGCGTAGGCGCGCGCTTTCTCGAGCGGCAGCTTGGGGTTGATCGTGCGCAGCACCGCGGCGTAGGTGGCCTCGGTCGGCGTGGCAACGGTAGCCTGATCGGCGACTGCAGGGGTAGCGACCAAGGCCGAGCTGGTAAAAATGAACAGCGCCGCGGCAAAACGCGGCGAGGGAATCCGGAACATCAAAGTCCACGTTCGCACGCTGCTTTGCTGGAACCCTGCTCCTTTTGTCGAGGCGTTCCGAGCCCTGTCCGAAATCCGACCGGAGGTTTACGCCCGGTGGATATCGTCGATCCAGCGGACCGTCTCGGGTTCCTCGGCGACCGGGATCTCGACGTTCACGACGACCGGTACTTGGCCGCTGCGAACCAGGACGCACTCGAGCGGCTGGTCGTCGGCAGCGTTGATCTCTTGATGCGGCACGTAGGGCGGGACGAAGATGAAGTCGCCCGGCCCCGCGTCCGCGACGAACTCGAGCCGCTCGCCCCAGCGCATCCGGGCTCGGCCCCGCACGACGTAGATGACGCTCTCCACCTCACCGTGGTGGTGCGGCCCGGTCCGGGCGCCCGGGTGGATGACGACGCTGCCGGCCCAGAGTTTCTGCGCGCCGGCGCTTGCGGTGGTGATCGCGGCAGCGCGGTTCATCCCTTCGGTCTGCGGCGTGTTCGGGTCGAGATCGCATCCGCGAATCACGCGGACCCCGTCGAATTTCCAGCGCGGCGGTTCCATTCTCGGCGCATTCGACGCCCTTATTCTAACTATATTCTTAGTTGACTTCGCGGCCGGCCCCCAGACCGTCGTCCTCGCGAACAACGGCTAACCGTTCAGCCGGCGTCGGTGCCGTCGCACGTCAGACACGAAACGCTGCACGTGTCGGAGCGCGGGTTCGTGGTCACGGAATAGCCCGAATCGCGCGAACAAAACGCGGACGGCACATGATGTGTTCGCCGTCCGTTGCGCGCGGGTCCGCACCGGCGCGAGCGGAGGAGCGGCCGACTGCGTCTTCGTATATCGCTTGAATCGTGGGGCAGGGCACATCCGCGCTCGTCGCATCGCCGGCGCTCGCCTCGGATAGCATAGCGCTCGTGGTGGGGATTACCGGCCATCGCGACCTCGCACCGGCCGACGAACCCGTGCTCCGCGATGCATTGCGCGCGCTGCTCGGCGACATCGCGCAAAGCGCACCGCACACGCGCGTCGTCGTGATCGCAGCACTGCGCCGCGGCGCCGGTCTCCTCTCGGCGGAGGTCGCGCTGGACGCGGGGCTCGCCGTCATCGGATGCATCGCGGCGCCGCGCGAGACCTACGAACGCGACTTTGCCGCAGCCGACGCGCCGCGCTTGCGGGCGGTCCTGGATCGCTGTTCGCACGTGGCCGTCGTCGCGCACGACGAGGCGGATCCCGAGGGTGAGTCCGCGATGGGGTGGTACCTCGCATTCCACAGCCATATCCTGGTCGCGCTGTGGGACGGCGAGACGCCGCGCACACCGGGCGCGACCGCCAGCACGGTCGCGCTTCGCGAGACGGGACTCGCGTCGGCCCGCTGGGCAGCGAACGCCTCCGCGCCTCACGATCCGGATCCGATGCCGATATTCCAAATCGTCACACCGCGCCTCGGTGCCGAACGCCCGGCTGACGTGGGTTCGGTTCAGCGCCGGTATCCGCGCCGTTTCTCCGGCGACCGGAAAGCGCAGGCGACGTTCGACGCCGCGATCTCGCGCCTCGATCGATTCAATGAAGACCTCGCCGCGACGGGCGATGCGTCCGACCCCGCCGGCCTGCCGGGGTTGATGGCGCGGATCGACCGGACCGCGAACCGCCTGCAGCGGCGCGCGCTGTACCAACTCCGGACGCTCTACGGTATCAGCCTGCTCGCGATCGCCGCGCAGCTCGGATTCGGCGACAAGCTCGGTCCGGAACCCGTCAAGATCGCCACGCTCGTCGCCGCGTTCATCGCCTATCGCGTCGCGCGCAGCGCCGACCTCGAAAATCGCTTCCAAGACTACCGCGCCGTCAGCGAAGGGATGCGGGTCCAGATCGCGTGGAACGCGACCGGCGCGGGCAACGAGTTCGTCGATCCGTACTACATGCGAATGCAGCAAAGCGAGCTGCAGTGGATCCGCATGGCGCTTCACGCTGCGGCATTCGTGGAATCGCTGGCGCCGCACGTGCACAATGAGCGCATCGCCCTGGACTGGGTCCGTCAGCAGTGGCGGTACTATCACCGTGCGGCGGGGCGGGATCAGCGCAGCGCGGGCGTCTACCGCCGGATCGGTAAGGTGTCGCAGTATATCGGTCTCGGGGCGGTTTTTCTGGTCGCGGTCCTGCTGCTGCCGCCGTTCCGATGGCTCCCCGGCGAAACGGCGCTCGGCACCAAGCACTGGGCGGCCTCGGTCGCGGCGCTCGTCGGCGCCGCAGCGGCGCTGTTCGGCAGTTACGCCGACAAACGGGGATACTCGGCGAACGCAAAACGCTACGACCGCATGTTCGGTGTCTTTGATCGTGCGCTGCATCAACTGCATCGTCTCGCCAGCGCAGGACCGGCTGGGCAGGCGCGCGTCGTCCGTGAGGTCGGACGCGAAGCGCTCGTCGAGCAGGCCGAATGGCTGCTCGCGCGCCGCGACCGGCCGCTCCGCGTACTCGGCCGATGAGGGCGCCCAGATGAGCATTCGTCCGCTGGTTTTCGTCGCGATGCCGTTCGGCACGAAGCCCGACGCGACTCGCACCGCCACGATCGATTTCGACGCGATCTACGAGCGCGCGATAAAGCCCGCGCTCGCGCGCTTCGACGTGGTCGCGATTCGTGCCGACGAAGAGCGCAGCGGCGGCGTCATCCACCTTTCGATGTTCGAGCGGCTGCTGCTCGCCGAGGTCGCGGTGGTCGACGTCACCATCGACAACGCGAACGTCTTCTACGAGCTCGGAGTCCGGCACACTGCCCGGCCCGGAACGACGATCATCACGAGCGGAAAAGACGGCGGCCTCCCGTTCGACATCGCGATGCTCCGCGCGATCCCGTACCGGCTCACCGACGGCGCGCTCTCGGCGGAGAGCGCCGCTGCGCTCACGGAAGCGTTGGCCCTGCGGGTCGGCGACGCCCTCGCGCAATCCAGCGTCGCGGATAGTCCGCTGTTCCAGCTGATCCCCGGCTTTCCCGGGATCGCGCTGCCGCGCGACTACCAGTCGACCTTCCGCGACCGGGCGGACGAGTTGCGCCGTCTTCGCGACCAGCTGGAGGCGGCGGGCCTCCTCGAGGGAACGGCCCGGGCGGACGCAATCGCCGCCGTCGACCGCGACCTCGGCGCGATCGGCGAGGACGATATCGAGCCGGCGATCGACGTGCTGACGGCGTATCGCGACGCCGGCGCGCTCGACGCACTGATCGCGCTGGTCGAGCGCATGCCGTCGGCACTTCGGCGCGCGCACGTGACGGTGGACCAGCTGTACGCCTTCGCGCTCAATCGGCGCAACGCGGGCACCGATCGCGAGCACGCGATCGACGTGCTCGAAGCGGTCATCGCGAAGGAGACTCCGTCCTCGAAAACCGCCGGATTGATGGCCCGCATCTTCAAAGACCGGTTTGCGGAAACTCGGGGCGCCGATCCGTTTCTGGCCGCCGGCTATCTCCAACAGGCGATCGAATGGTATCGCCGAGGTTTCCTGGCCGATCCGCGCGAGTACTATCCCGGCGTCAACCTCTGCACGCTGCTCGCGATCGACGGCGGCGACGAGGCGCTGGCCGAGTTGCAGCGCACGCTGCCCGCGGTCGTCTTCGCCGTCGGCCGGCTCGGCGGGCTCGCCTCGACGGACTATTGGGTCGTCGCCAGCGCGTTCGAGCTCGCGGTCGCCGGCAACGACTGGGCCCTCGCAACCCGTGCGCTGAGCCGGATGCGCACGCTTGCGCGGACGCAGCCGTGGATGCTGAAGTCGACCGCGAACAACCTGACGCTGCTGCGCGACGCCGCGCCGGGATCGATCGACGCGAAGAACCTCGAGGGCGCGCTGCGAAGTCTGGCGGCGGGATGACCGGCCAGCCCTGGCTGCGTCCGACCGCCGTCCTGGTCGCGGCCTACATCGCACTCCTCGGTGCGGCGACGTTTTGGCTGGGGCCGGTCTGGCACGAGTGGGATTGGTCGATGTTCCAGTACCTGAGCAACCTGCACGCTCCCGCCTTCGCGACGAGCGTTGCCATGGTCGATCTCGCCGATTACGATGAGCGCGCGCCGGCGCGGGATCGTCAGACGATCGCCACCTTCATCGATGGGCTTCGAGCGCACCACCAGCACCCCAAGGCGGTGATGCTCGACCTGTACTTCGAGTCGATCTGCGCGTCGGGGGATCCGGCGACGTGCCGCCCCGACGCAGCGACCGCGGCGCTGACGAAGAGCCTCGACGCCGCCGCCGGCGCCGACCCGCGCATCGCGGTGTACGCGACCGAGAATCCGATCGGAACGCAGGGCGCCGGTCAGATCGACGCGGCGTTCCTAAACGCGCTCGATCGCAACAACGTCTACGACCATCTGTCCGTCGGTCATACGATCCTGCAGCTCGCTGCGTCCGACGGAGTGTTCTACCAACGCTGCTATCGCATTCCTCAAACCGATAGCAGCGGCAACGCGGTCGGAACGCAGGATCTGTGGGCACTTGCCTACCGCGTCGTGATGGACGCCGCCGGCGATCGCCTTCCGGCTTGCGACAAGTCGCAGGCGGCGCAAACGATGGAGGCGGTTCGGCTCGGGCCGCAGCCCGACTTCGCCCAGAGCGTCCAGCGTGTTACCGTGCGACAGCCGTTCCCCTCCAGCGTCGATTTCACCGACAAGTACGTGATCGTGGCGACGCTCGAGAAGGACCTGGGACCCCTTCACAAGGGAGCCGCGCCGCGCAGCAATCCGGAGCTGCTCGCGTGGGCGCTCAGCGATCTGCTCGAGCACAAGAACAGCGAGGCGGGATACTTCCTCCCGCTGCCGGCCAACGAGATGCTCGCGGCGCTGGTCGCCGTCTTCGCGGTGCTCACGCTGGTCGCGTTCATCGCGGTCTTTCAAGGGCTGCGCCGCCTCCAGCTGCGCGCCTTGCGGCCCTACCTTCCGTGGATCGCCGCCGGATCCGCGACGGCGTTCGCCATAGCGGCATTCGGAGCGCTCGAAGCCTGGATGCTCTTCACGAAGCAGATTCAGCCGCAAGTGAGCCTCGTTGCGCTCTCCGTGTGCTTCGCCGGCGGTCTCTGCGGCGAGCGCGGGCGCGAGATTCTGCTCGAGCAGTCTCGCACGATCGACGCGAGCCCCGAAGAATCGAACGACTACGACGTCTTCATCTCGTACGCGCACGAAGAGTTCACCTGGGTCTACGAGAACGTGTTCGTCCCGCTCAAAGATGCGCGGACCGCCGACGGGCGGAAGCTCGAGATCTTCTTCGACACCTCGTCGATCCGCGTCGGTTCGGGTTGGCAGGACAAGATCAGCCTAGCGATCGACGGGAGCCGCTTTATCGTGCCGGTGTACTCGGAGACCTACTTCAAACGGCCGTACTGCCGCTTCGAGATCAAGCGGGCGCACCGCAAATGGATCATGGCGGACGAGGGCTCGCGCTGCGTGCTGCCGGTGATGCGCGGGAAACCGGTGATCTTGGCCACCGTCGACGACATTCAGGCCGTCAGTATCGACGAGCAGCCCGGTCTCGTCGCCGAGATCATCGCCAAGATCCTTGCCGGCCTGGAACCGAAGCCTCTTGCAACTCCCGCCCAGGGGGCTAGTATGACATGACGTTGTCTTTCCGGCTCAGCCTCATGGCGATGCTGCTCGCGCTCGGCCCGGCCCCGGCCGGGGCCGCCGTGCGGCAGCATGTCGTGACGGAGATCCAGACGCAGCCGGGGGCCGGGCGGGCCACGGTGACGCTTCCGAACGGCCGGCCCGAACCGTTGGCCGTGCGGCAGACGCTGCCGGACGGGGCACGCATCGACGTCCCGTTGCGGGTGACCGTCGTGCTCGAGTCGACGGACGGGAAGAGCACGACGACGCTGCGCCCGGACACCAGCTTCACGCTGGTCGCGACCGGCGCGGGCGAGCGTTCGAGCATCGCGCACGGCAGCGCGCTGTTCTCCGTCGTGCACGGCGCGCTCGACTTCTTTCAAGTCAAGTACGGCAACACGTTCACCGCCTCGGCGCGGGGCACGGTGTTCTCCTTCGACACGTCCGGCAGAAAAGTGACCTTCGCGTGCCGGCGGGGCTCCATCGACGTGGCCTACGCCGCGCGGCTGCAGATCGGTTCCGCGCGGAGTGACGGCTCGCGCCGGTCCGGCGTGGCCTCGGCGACCGGCTCCGCCTCCGCCTCCGCCGGAACGGCACCGTTGGCCGGCGCGCCGTCTGCGGTTAGGGCGATCGACGTGATCGCGGCGGCCGGAACGCCGAGCGTCTCGTTTCCGCTTGACGTGCCCGAGTACGTCCAGAAATTCGATACGGCCGCAGCGGCTCGATCGTCATATGACGCGAAGCTGGTCCTTGCTCGGCAGAGCGGCGATCCGGAGCGGATCGCCGCCGCGTACAACAACATCGGAACGGTCGATCACGCGCAGGGCGACTACGACCGCGCGATCGGAGAGTTCGCCGAAGCGATTCGGTTGGAGCCCCGCGACGCCATCCCGTTCTATAACCGAGGAAATGCGCACTGGCAGAAGGGCGAATATGCTCTCGCGATGGCGGATTACAACGAGGCGATCCGCCTCGATCCGAAGTACGCCTACGCCTACACGAATCGCGGCGCCGCCTATGACGAAACCGGCGATCACGACCGCGCGATCGTGGACTACGACGAGTCGCTGCGCCTGGACCCGAACAATGCGATCGCCTACTACGACCGTGGCAACAGCTACCAGTCCAAACGCGATTTTCCCCGCGCGATCGCGAGCTATAATGAGGCCATCCGTCTCGACCCGGCGTACGCAGCCGCATACTACAACCGCGGGCTCGCCTACAGCGATTCGGGCGACGAGGACCACGCGATCACCGACTACGGGGCCGCGATTCACTTCGCGCCGGACCATTCCAATTATTACAACAACCGTGGTGTATCGTACGACAACAAAGGCGACCACGTCCGGGCTCTGGCGGACTACGATCAAGCGATCCGCGTCGAGCCGGGGAACGCGACGGCACACTTCAACCGGGGCAACCGTCTCCGCCTCCAGGGAGACTACGACGGCTCGATCGTCGACTACACCGAAGCGATCCGCCTCAACCCGAAGTACAGCAACGCCTACAACAATCGCGGTCTTTCCTACGAAAACAAACACGAGTACGACAAGGAGATCGCCGATGACAGCGAAGCGATACGGATCGATCCGAAGTTTGCCTCCGCCTATAACAACCGCGGCAGTGCGTATCGCCTCAAGGGCGACTACGTTCGCGCGATCGCCGAATACGATCAGGCGCTGAGTCTCGATCCAGCCTCGAAGATCTCCCTGCTGGGCCGCGGCATGGCGTACCAGCGCAAGGGCGACCGCGACCGTTCGATCGTGGACTTCACCGAGGCGATCCGCGTCGATCCGAAGTTTGCGGCCGCCTACGAGCAGCGCGGCTACGCCTACCAGAACAAAGGCGATTACGACCACGCGATCGCCGACTTCAGTGAGGCGATCCGTCTCGACCCGGCCAACGCGAAATATCGCGGCGACCGCGGCATCGCCTACAGCTTCAAGACCGACTACGATCGCGCGCTCACCGACGACAACGAGGCGATCCGCCTCGATCCCAATGCCACGTACGCTCTCGCGGGGCGCGCTTTTATCGAGGACGCTCGGGGCGAACACGATCGCGCGATCGCGGACTACGAGCAGGCTCTGCGCGCCAATCCCAGCCTGACGTACCTCAATCTTGGCCTCGGATCCGACTACTTTGCGGCCGGCGACCGCGATCGGGCCGTCGCGAACTTCTCCGCGTCGATCCGCGCCACGCCGGAGCAGCCGTTTCCGTACGAGATGCGCGGCCTGGCGTACCTCTACGGCGGTCCGCTCGATCAAGCCCGGGCCGATTTCGAGAAAGGTGCCGCCCTCGCGCCGAAAGATTCCTATGCTGCACTGCTGCTCGAGCTCGCCGATCGCCGAGGCCATGCGCCGAGCCGGCTGCCCGGTGCCGTCGCGAAGCTCGACATGAACGTGTGGCCGGCTCCGATCGTCCGCCTTTTCTTGGGGCAGAGCACGCCGGCTGCCGCGCTCGCCGCCGCGCGCGATCCCGATCCGGCGAAGCAGCGGATCCGGATGTGCGAAGCCAACTTCTACTCCGCTGAATTCTATGCGCTGACCGGTTCGAAGAGTGAAGCGCTGCCGCTGTATCGACTGGCGGCGCGGGATTGCCCCGAGTACGTGCAGCGCGGCACCGCGAACGCCGCACTGAGGTCGCTCGGCGCGCAGCCGTGAGAACCCCGCGGCGCTAGCGGAGGATCGGGATCGACTGCACGGCGATTCCGCGGGCGCGCGCGGCGTCGGTGAACTTCGCCGTGTAGTCGGCGCGGCCCGCGATCATTCCGTCCCAGACGGCGAGCGCGACGACGCCGGCCGGGTCGTTGCCCGCGAGTGACAGCGCTTCGTCCAGAATCGCCTCGTTCGTCTTTTCGTAAACGTGCGGATCGTGCGCGTCCAGTCCGAGGATCCGCACGCCGTCGCGCGCTCGTGCCTCGCTGGTGAGGCGGTCGAATGCAGCACCCCACCCTTCACCGCGGTCGACGACCGAGCTACGGCGAAACTCGGCAGCATCGTACGGAAGCACGATCCGTGCCGGAATGCCCTCGCGCTGCGCGGCCTCGAGCGCGAGCAGGTCGGCACCGCACGCCGCTGCACAGACGAGCGTCGTCACGCTGCGTTCGGTGAGCGTCGCGGCGATCCGTGTCGCGACCAAGTCTTCACGTGTCTCCGGAAAGCGCATCGGGTCCGCGTCGGCCGCGTCGATACGGCGGCCGGCCAGGCTAGCGATCACGCGCCGACCCGATCGGAAACGCGCCGAACTGCGCGAGATCAAGTCTGCTTGCATACGCCTTGCCGACCGCGGCGAGCTCGGCGAGATAGTTCGGAGAGTCCATCGCCTGCACGTGCTCCGAACGGATTTCCGGCAATCCGAGCTCGGCGAGTCCCTCGGGAGTAATGTTCGGGTTGTATCGCATGTAGGTGAACTTCTTCGGCGCGAACGGCCCGCCGCCGGTGCTCGCGAAGGCCTCGTCGCTCTGGATGAAGTCGCCGATCTCGGTATCTATCGGCTCACCGTACCGGCAGCGCCCGAAGATGCGGCAGAGCACGTCCTGTTCGCTTTGGGTCGCGTCGAGCAGCGCCAGAGGCACGGATCTGGCGCTGTACAGCAGGTTCATCTGAGAGGCCTTGAGCGTCGGCGTCTCGCCCATGATCGCGCCGGTGCCGACCGAGATCAGCAGCAGCTTGTTTTCGCCGGTCTCCCAGCCCAGCCGGTATTCCGGGAGCGTCGCCATGATGAACAGCAGGAACGCCGGATTGTTGTAGACGCTCACCGCGCCGTCCAAGAACACGAAGCGTTGGCCGCCGACCGTGACGTCTTCCGGCGGAAAGAACGTCGGCGCGGCACAGCTCGCGCGGACGATCTTCCACAGCGGCAGATCGAGGTTGCAGCCGGCTTGGGTTCGGTCGTTGTACTTCGCCGCGGGATTGTTCGAGATGGGCCACGGCGAATTCGTCGTGGCGTTCTTCATGATCACGAGAAGCATCGTGCGCAGAACGTCGTCACCGAGCGTGAACTCCGTCCCGTCGGCGGAGAACAGCTCCTGCAGCCGTGCGGTCAGATTCGTGCCGACGTTGCGGTAGTACAGCTGCTTGAGGAGGGGCGCGCGCCGGAACATCGCCGCGGCGCCCTCGTGGTAGAAGTTGCGAACCTGCTCGACCGAGTATCCCAGCGCGAGGCACGTCGCGATGATCGCTCCTGTGCTCGTTCCGGCGATGTAGTCGAAGTAGTCGGCGAGTACGAAATCGTTGCCGGCGCCGAGCGCGTCACGCAACAGGGTCTCGAGCCGACCGACGATCTCGAGCGAGATGAGTCCGCGGATCCCTCCGCCTTCCATGGCGAGGAGTCGTTTCGTGCCGCCGGGTGCGAGCCGGTCGCGGTAGCTCGGTTTCATAGACAAAGTGCAGTCCAGTTTTCGCAGACGAGGGCTACTCCTCCCGTATGCTCGACCAAACAGGCCGCCGTGGCGTAGTAGCGCGATCCCTCCGTAATTCGTTCGAAGTATAGCACGCGAAAGTTCGCGCGCGCCGTCTCGCCGATCTGCGCCGGCGTAACGGGGGGCAGCTGCCCGCCGTCTACGGTCAGTCTGCTCTGTTTGTCGAGACGAGGGAGCAACCGGCAGGGCTCCGAACGCTCATCGTGCCACGAGGTAAGAATGGCCAAGAGAACCGCGCCGGCTCAGCGCAAGAAAATCGTCATCGTCTGCGCCCATCTCGACGTCACCCGCAGCGCCGAGCGGGAACGCGACTTCATGCAGCCTTCGGCCGGCCTGCAGATCGCATCGCTGTTCGACCGCGAGCGCTACGACGTGACGCTGTACCACGAGATGTGGCACGGTCCTTTCGACACCGCCCGGACGCCGGACGCCGATCTCGTGTTTCTCACCGGCTTGCAGCGCGACTTCGACCGGCAGCGCCAGCTCGCGTACTTCTTCAAGCAGCGCGGTGCGATCACGGTCGCGGGCGGCAGCGTCTGCACGCTCTTCCCGGACTTCGCGACGCGCTTCTTCGACGTCGTTTGCGCCGGCGGGATCGACAGTGTGCGCGACGTGATCGCCGACTACGAGCGCGGCACGCTGCGCGCGACCTACTCCTCGCCGCAGACGCGATTGACCGACTACCGCGTCGACTACCGCATCCTGCGCGAGAGCGGGATCCGCGGCGCCCTGCACTTGATAGAAGCCTCGCGCGGATGCAACTTCCGCTGCGACTTCTGCGCGATTCCGGCCGAAAAGGCGCGCCACACGCCGTACGGGACCGCGCGCGTGCTGCGCGCGATTGACGACTCGATCGCCGCTTCCCCGTGGTTTTCGCTCAAGCGCCGCTACCCGCTGGCCTTGTTCATCGACAACAACTTCGCCAACAACCCGGCGGAGCTGCGCGAGCTATGCGCAGCGCTCAAGCGCCACCGCCGCCTAAAGGGCTGGGCCGCGCTCGTCACGCAGGACGTGCTGCGCAACCGCAACCTAGTGCAAGAGTTGGCGCGCTCGAAATGTCTCGGGTTGTTCACTGGGCTCGAGTCGCTCGATCCCGAGTTTCTGAAGAAGCACGACAAGACGCAGAACATGACGCGCGCGAACAGCTTGCTCGACGACGTCGCGTTCGCACAGCGCCAAGGGATCGTCATCATGTACGGATACCTTTTCGATCCGCGCATGACGACGACCGCCGAGATGTCGCGCCAGATCGAAGCCGTCCTGGCCGCGGAAACGCTTCCGTTCCCATCGTTCTTCTCGTTTGTCGCGCCGCTGCTCGGGACCAAACTGTTCTGGGAGAGCGTCGAGCTCGGCGAGCTGCGCCCCAATGTGCGGGTGCGCGATCTCGACGGCCAGTCCGTCTCCTATCGGAACTGCCGGAGCTCCGACGCGGAGCTGACCGCGTTAGGAAACGCAATCTTCCAGCGGCTCGACCGCATCGCCGGCCCGGCGGCGCTGGTGCGCCGATCGCTCAAGACGATCTTCGCGACCGGATGGCGGCGCCCGATGTTCTGGTTCCAGACGTACGTGAACAACCTGCGCGCCGGTCTGCGGCGTCCGCCGGGGCCGGGTGTGATCCGCACCTATATCGCGGGCACCGACGGTCTGAACCCACAGTACGGCTGCACGCCGAGCGACGTCTCGCCGGAAAACAAGCGGCGCTTCTTCGATCCCGTTATGGTCACCGACGAGAACGGCGATCTGGCGGAATGGCTCGAGCCGTATCGTCCGGCGCGTGCAGCGAGCGCGAAGGCGGTGGCCACAGGCGTTTAACTGCGGGCTTGACCGAGGTCGTCCGTTCAGCCGCTGCCGGGATCCAGAGCGTCGCGCCAGCCGTCGCCGAGCATCCCGCCCACGACAGCGGCCGCCCGCTATACTAGCGCTGCGGGTGCTCCAATCCTCGCCTCGGCGCCGATCGATTCGTTCCTCGCGGCTCAGGAAGCCGTGTCGAACACGGATACCTCGGCGTCCTTCTACGCGCGCTCCTATATGGATTACGTCAACCAGGTCGTGTTCAACCCGATCGGCTTTCCGCGCATGTACTGCACGCCGTCGGGGAGTTCTCCGGCGCTCAGCTACAAGGGCGTGCCGACGAACATCTACGACTTCACGACGGTCGGACCGGGCGACGTGTGGGCGACATGACGCTCTCATGCGGCTCGCAGGGCTGGCAGCTTTCCGCGATCCAGCTCGCCGCCTTCATGCACGAACTGCAGACGGGTCCGAAGATCGTCGCGCCTTCCGTCGCCGACACGATGCGCACCAGCCAGTTCGGGATGTACGCTCGAACCGTCACCAGCGCGAAACACCCGCAGGGCCTCGTCTACTGGCATCACAACGGTTATCATCCCGCGAGCATGAACGCCGGCGAGATCAACACCGTGATGATGTACTACGCGAACGGCGTGACGGTGGCCGCGATCATCAACTCGTCCTACGCGCCCGACGACAACTACTACCCGGCGCTCGAAAACGCGATCGCGTCGATCTGAGACCGCAGTGGCGCCGGCGGTGACTGCCGCCGGCTACCCTGCGTTCGTCAGGCGCTGCCCGACTTCGGCGAGATAGGCTCTGATCACGGATTCAGGATGCGGTTGCGGTATCAGCAGCGAGAGACGCTCGTCGCTTTGCAAGGCAGCTTGGACGGCAGCTGCGTACTGCTCCGGACTCGCGTTGAGGGCTCGCGCTCGGACGACTTGCTCGAGCACGCGGTCGACCCCGTCGATCGGATCCCGGTCGAACTGAATCGGATAGACGAGACCGCGAATGAGGCTTTTCCATTTGTCGTCGAGTCTATCGGTCACGTGCAGTTGCGGATCCCCTGATCCTCGACGTCGGGTTTGCGCACCCAACCGAGGATCGTCTGCGGCTTGAACGGCCAACCGCCCATCGAGCTGCCGGTTGCCACGCGGTAGAACGAACCGGACTCGCCGACGATCCACAGCGGAAACGGCGACGCGGTCGAATAGCTCATCGTCGTCGCCTTCGTCGACGGCTTCGTGAACACGCTGATCCACGTCCGCCGCAGCTTGAACGTCGGCCCCTCGACCGTCGCCCTCGGCGTCACGCACCCGAGATACCGGCTCGGCTGCGCCGCCGCGCCGCCGGGTGCGAGTGCGAGCGAGACAAGCGACACGCACACCATACGGGATGCGCCGCCCAGGAACCGAGCGCCGGTCATGCTCGAACGTTCTTGGGCGCCGGAAGGACGGCCTTCGGACGGACGGGCGTCGACGCGGGCCCGGCGGGGCTTGTTGCGGTCGTAGCAGGCCTGCGCCTCGCGTGAGTCATACTTGTCCGCCCATGGATCGACGCGTCAGTACTGCGTGTGTTTGCGCTTTTCTCGCCGGCTGCGGCCGAGCAGAAGTCACATCGGTTGTCCCGCGCCCGCAAGCGGCGACGAACGTCGCGCAGCGGGTCGTCGTCTCCATACTGATCCCGAAAACCCGTACGGCTTCCGCCAGCCGCCGTCCGCTCTATATCTCGAGCTCGACGAAGTCGCTCGCGCTGAGCGTCAACGGCACACCGCCCGTGATCGCCAACCTCGTCGCCGGCTCTCCGGGCTGCACGACCACGGCACAAGACGACATAAGCTGCACCATTTCGGTGAGCGTGCCGCCCGGCAACGATACCTTCGAAGAGACACTGTATGATCAAGTGCAGTCGCCGGGTGCCACGTCGCCGAGCGGTAATCCGCTATCACACGTCAAGCAGGTTGTCGTCATCAAAGCCGGTCAACCCAACGCGGTCCGGCTGACATTGAACGGCGTCATAGCAAGCATCTCACTTCAGCTTCCGGCAAACCTTGCGCTCGTTCAAGGTACTACAACCATCGTTCCGCTGGCCGTGTCGGCCCAAGATGCAGGTGGCAACACCATCATCGCCGACCCCTACGATAATCCGATCTCGCTTTCGACGAGCGACCGTTCGATGACCCTCTCTTCTTCTTCGTTCGCGACTCCGGCCGACACCGTGACGCTGACGTATAACGGAGCCGGTACCCCGGCGGTCAAAATCACCGCCTCCGCGCCGGGCGCTTTGGGCGGCGGAACCCCGTCTTCGACCCTCGCCGCAACCGCTTCGGTAACGCTCCCCGCGCCAAGGACACCCAACTCGACAGACTGGACGACGTTCGGCTTCGACGCTCAACGTACGGGCAACAATCCCTCCGAGGCCGCGCTCGGCTCGAGCGCCGCATCACACGGGCTGGGACTCAAGTGGTCCGTCAAGATACCGGGCGCCTCGTACGCGGACACACAGCCGCTGGTGGTAACCAACGTATTCGTCAACGGCGTGTATGACGACCTCGTCATCGTCGGAGATGAACGCGGCGGGCTCACCGCGTTCAACGCCGTGGATGGGAGCGTCATTTGGCGCAATGCGACGAGCGGCTCACAGACGGTCGCCGGCTGCGCAGACATCCCGGACAGAGTTTTCGGCGTCACCGGTACGCCGGCCGTCGATCGCGCGAACAATCGTGTCTACGTCGTCGGCGGCGCGGGGAAGATGTACGCCGTCGATATTGCGAGCGGTGCGACCCTGACGGGATGGGGACCCGCGACGGTAACAACCAATCCGGCGCAGGATCATGCGTACAGTGCCGTCACCTTCGATGCACCCAATCATCGTGCATTCGTAAGCACTGCCTCGTACTGCGATATCGTTCCGTCCGCCGAAGGCATGCGTGCGGTGGACACGAACAGCGGCACGGTCGTCGCGGGCCCGCTCTACTTCAATCCGCCGAGTTCCTCGACGTTGAGCGCCGGCATCTGGGGGCCGGGAGGTCTTTCTGTGGACCCGCGCGGTTCCGGCTACCTGTACGGCGCGATAGGCAACACGATCAACGGCGCGGGCGGCGTTGAAGATGCGATCGTTCAGGTAACAAGCGGGATGCAACTCAACGCTTATAACATGCCGCCGACGACGCTTCCCGATGCGGACTTCGGCGGCAGCCCAGTGGTTTACCAAGACGGCGGAGCATGCCTCGCAGTCGAGCAGAAGACCGGCATTTTGTTCGTCTACAACCTCGACGCCATCTCATCCGGCGCGTCACAAGCAATAGCGATCGGTTCGGCCTCGTCAGCTGGAACCAATCTCGGCACGCCGGCATACTCCGATCACATCGTGTACGTGCCGGCCGCGTCGACCGGTGCGTACTCGCACGGCATGCTCGCATTCGACGTGCAGCAGGGTTGCCAGCTCTCATTCCGTTGGAAACAAACATTTACGGGCACGGGAAATCAGCCAGGAAACGCGCCGTTCTCACCTCCAACGGTTGCCAATGGCGTCGTCTACGCGGGCGACGGTTTAGGGAGGACGCTCTATGCGCTCGACGCGCGATCGGGCGCAATGCTGTGGCACTATACCGTCACTTCGCCGATCTTCACCGCGCCGACGGTCGCCGACGGGCGACTCTATGCCGTGACCTGGAACGCGACGCTCTACGCATTCGGACCCTAGGGCTCAACGATCTTCGGCCGATGCGCCTCGCCCTGACCTCAGGGGTGCCCGGCAGGCATAGCACCTTTCGAATGCCGACGAAAGGCGGACCTTTCCAAAAGGTAGGTTAGACGTCGTAACGGTCGGCGGTCACAGCATGGGCCGCGCTACATTCGAACCCGGTCGGTGAGATAGGTCCTGATCACCGCTTCGGAATGGCTTTGTGGGAGCAGCCGCGCGAGCGGTTCGTCGCTTTGCAACGCGGCGTCGACGGCTGCCGCGTACTGCTCAGGGCTCGCGTTCAACGCTCGCGTGCGGACGACCAGTTCGAGTACGCGCTCGACGCTGTCGATCGGATTCCGGTCGAATATGATCGGATACATCACCCCGCGCCGCAGTTTGAACGTCGGCCGCTCGACCGTCGCCTTTGGTGTCACGCACCCGAGATACCGGTTCGGCTGCGCCGCGGCGCCCTGCGGTGCGAGCGCGAGCGCGACCAGAAGCGCGTAGACCATCGACTCCTCCGCTACAATTTCGGAGGGCCGGTGAACGACTCGACCGAGCGCGATGCGCCGACGCGGTATTGCCACGAGCAATCCATGCACTCATTGCGGTCGAGCCAGAATTTCAGCTGGCGCAGCGTCATCAAGCCACCATCGCCCGCGCTATGGGAGCCCATGGAATGCGTGTGCGTCGCCATCGCGGCCATCTGCGTCTTGAGCGCGCGATTGTCGGTCTCCAGTTTGAGCACCCGTGCTTTGAGATCGACCACTTGCGAATAGACCTGGTCCAGCGAGGGTGTCGTGAGGTCGGATGACACGCTGGCCGCGTGTGCGATGAAGGGCGCCGGCGCGACGAACGCGAGCACGACTAGCAGCAAGATCATGTGGAGACGTTTCACGGCTTGTTCCTCCCGACGATCGTCCCGGTTTTCAACCGGACACAGCGACGGCCTCGGGCTTCGTGTCAGTCGCCGCGAGGCCCTCGGCGTAGGCCCGTTCGACGTCCCGCCGGGAGGCCTCGCCTCAATGTCGAGGCCGGTACCGTTTCACTCAGCCGACGGAGACGGCCTCAGTGGTTCGTGACGACGGTGATGGTTCCGTGCATGCCCGCGTGGTACTGGCACAGGTAGGGGACGGTGTAGTTCTTGCCGAGGTCGCGGAACGTGTACGTAAAGCGCCCGCCGTTCGCGTACAAGTCGCCGACGAACTGTCCGGCCGGACCGTACACGGAATGCTCGTCCGTGTCGTCGTTGATCCACGTCACGTCGCCGCCGGCCGCGACGACCGTGTTGGCGGGGAAGGAGTCGCCGGTCACGTGGATGACGACGTGCTTCGGCGCCTGCGCCGGGGGAGTGGTGGAGTTGACCGTCGGTGATGCAAGCACGACGATCTCTTGTCTGGTCACGCAATGCGCAGCGCTGAGGGCGGACTCAGCTGCGCCGGCATACGCGGTCACGGCGAAACACGTGCCGACGTAGCCGGCTGCAGGCCCGGGAAGGTCCATCAGCGTGATCGAGTCCTTGTCGGTACGCGCAGAGACGAGTTGCTTCGCTCCGCCCGTGACGCGGTACACCAGAAATCCGTCGATCGCGGCGAACCCCGCTCCGGCCTGCCAATCCCAGACGAGCAGCACGTCGCCCAACTTGATCAGCGCCGGGCACGTCATCGCGCCGAAGAGACCGACGTGCGCGGCGCACTGCTTGGTCCCCCGCGCGACCCCAACGTTACGCGGCACCGCGGGCGTGCGTTTCGCGCCGGCGATTCTGGCCGCGTTCGAATCGATGCTGCCGGCGTGCGTAACCGAGGGAGCGGCGGCGAGCGTCGCCGCCGGCGCACCGGCAAGGAAGAGCGCCACGAGCGTTCGCGTGAGCGTGATTCGGCATCTCGTGCGCTTCATCGCCGTTCTCCTTGGCCGGCAGCCGAAGAAGCCTTTTGAAACCCGGGACCTCTGTATTGTGAGGCCGGGCACACTCCCAGCTTCGCCGCCGTCTTTGTGCGGTCGCGTACCGACCCGTGCTCGTTCGATACGTACGATCGATATCCGGGCTCCCGGAGGTGACGACCCTTGCGGACTACACTTCGTGAATTGACTGCGCTCGTCGGGCGGCCGAACCGGCTCGCTGTCGAATGCGCGTCCGAACCGCGTGCCGCGGTGGGATGGCCGTGCGGCTGCGCGGCCGTGGGCGACGACTTTTACCACCTGCGATTGGCGTCGTGCGGCCGGCATCGCCAAGCAAGGATGGCGCCTACGGAGCTGCGTTTCGGATTCTCTTGAGCCCGGGCCCCCGCCGGAACCGGCGGTACGATCTGCTGCGGGCCGCCTTGCGCCGAGCCTGGAACCGCCAGGGCGAACGCCGCGCAGGCCGCGACGGCGAACGCGATCGCGCGGCGCTTGACGCCGGCCGCACCGGAACGGGTCTCTCTGGGGACACGTGCCGGTACGTCCCGCTTGCTTCTATCCCGGCGGCCCGCTTCCCCAGCGAGCGCGAAGGCCGGCAGCGAAAGAGCACGGAAATCTCGCGAAGAACGGGTAGCTGAAGCGCCCGTTACCCGGAGGCCGGAGTCTCTTGCGCCCTCATATCATCGCGTCGGACGAAGTCGCAGAGGCGACGCTGCCGCAAGGCGTCGTGAGATACGATCTCGCCGAGTACACCGATGGCCGGGGCGCTTTGATTGAAATCTTCCGCGCCGAGTGGCCGGCGGCGCCTCGTCTGCTTCAGTTGAACTATGCTCGGTCGCTGCCGAACGTGCTCCGGGGTGTCCACGTTCATCCGTACTCTGATTGGCTGGTCGTGATCTCGGGCCGGATGAGCATCGGGCTGTTCGATGCTCGTCCGCAGTCGTCGACCTTTCGGCTGGGTGCAATGACGGTGTTGGACGCAACGGCTCCGGCGGCGCTCCTGATTCCGAACGGCGTCGCGCACGGCTTCTACTCGGAGGAGGCCACCAGTTTCGTTTTCGGTTCCACCGCAAGTTGGCAACCCGGCGAGACGACGGTCATTCGGTGGGACGACGCGGAGATGGCCCTGCGTTGGAGTTGCAAAGATCCGGTGATCTCTGAACGGGATAGCCTGGGCATATCCTTGGCGGAGGCCCTGGCCAAATTCGGTGGTTGACGGCAAACCGTCGGTCGATCCCGTTCGGATCGGACTCGTCGGGTGCGGACGCTGGGGCCTCCACATTCTGCGCGACCTCCTCGCACTCGGCTGCACCGCGCACGTCGCCGATTCCGATCCCGCTGCGCGCACGCGCGCGCTCGAGGCGGGTGCCGCTGTGGTCGAACAGGCCCCGGAGCAGCTCTCGGCCGACCTAGAAGGCTTTGTCGTCGCAACCCAGACGACGGCGCATGCGGCCGCAATCGACGCACTGCTGATGCGTGACCGGCCGATCTTTTGCGAAAAACCGCTGACAGCGGACGGCAATACCGCGCGCCGGCTGGCCGAACTCGGAGCGGGTCGCCTGTTTGTCATGGACAAGTGGCGGTATCATCCCGGGATCGAACAGCTCGGTGAGGCCGCACGGTCGAAGGCGTTCGGAGAGGTGGTCGGTGTTTGCACGCGCCGAAGGCAATGGGGAACCGTTCATTCCGATGTGGATCCGATTTGGGTTCTGCTTCCGCACGATCTGTCGATCGTTCGCGAAATACTCGGAGAACTGCCGCCGGTCGTCGCGGCCAGAGGTGTGCGGCGAGGTGACTGGGTCGAAGAGCTGGACGCGATCCTCGGTACTCGCCCGTCGGCGACGATTTCGATCTCGGCGTTGAGCACGACCGTCGAACGCTCCGTCAGCGTCACGTTCGACGACGCGGTGCTCTCGCTTCGCGACGCCTTCGCACCGAACGTGGAGATCATGCGCCGAAACGACGTCGCGGCACGGCTCGAATTTCTGCCCATCGCGACCGACATGCCGCTACAGCGCGAACTTGCGGCCTTCGTCGCCTTTCTTCGAGGCGGGCC